>JAFGDC010000066.1 GCA_016932295.1 candidate division CSSED10-310 bacterium | reverse complement strand
GCGTCCAGGCGCGCGCCCAGCGTCTCCAGCCGCGTTTCCAGCTCCTTGATTTCAGCCTTGGATGGCACATTGATCATTTTCAGCGTGGCTTTAACACGATCATCGATCACACTCTGCAGATCCCGCCCCGTATCCTGGAGCTTGCCAATGAAGTCATTGAAAATGCGGCGCCCCTCTTCCTCGGTCACCTGACCTTTTTCCACCAGCCGCTGTACGATTTTTTCAGCCTCGTCCTCGGCCACGGCTATGGTTTCCCGGCCGAAACTCAGCATCCGCTTGAGGTATTCACCGATCAACTCGACGCTGTCCATGCCTTTTCGTGCCATGGCTCCTCCTCCAGTCGCTGGATCAGTCCATCCGGTTGACCAGCGTGTCTATTTTCGCGATCAATTCATCGATCTTTCCACGCAGAGCGCTGACCTCCTCGGCTGATGGGATGTCCAGCTTCTCCAGGGTCGCCCGCAGCCGGTGATCGATCTTCTGCTCCAGCAAGGAGCGACTCCGTTCGGCCTTTTCAAGGACACCCTTGAGCAGCCGCGCACCCTCTTCCTCGCTCATCACACCCTTCGAGATCAGCCTGCCGATGAAACGTTCAAGTTCCTCGTGCAGTTGTGTCACTGTCTCGCGACTGGCGGACACCGACTTGCGGATGTAGCCGATCATGGATTCGCTGCCGCGCTGCAGCAAGTCCTTCATGAAGCTGATGGGCATGAAGTTCTTGTCCTTCTTTTCCATCGTCAGGATGACCTGCGCCAGGGTTTGCTTGCTGATATCCTCGCCACTCTGGTTGTCCACGACCTTCACATCGGTTCCGCCACGCACCAGTTCGCCGATTTTCTCCAGAGTGATGTACCGGCTCTCCAATGTGTCATAGAGCTTTCTGTTGGAATACCGCTTGATGACACGCATGTGCACCTCCCCGCGAAGGACCCTGAAAGATGGGACTCCGAAACCGGCCCTTGAAACCGGATACTGAAACCGGATCTTCCCCGACTGTTTCTGTGCTCGTACTCTACGGCACGCGACCGGATGCGTCAAGGCCGGTTCCCGACCGAGCGCTCGTGCTGCCATCATGCAGGGTGACGATAGCGCGCGGGATTCGCATTCCCGCGATGGTTCAAATTCGTTCCGTGACTTGCTATAGTGCATTCACAAATCACCCACCAGACTATCCAATCCGGAACCCTGGAGTGCGGCGTGTCCCGAACTGTTGACAGCGCAAAGCAAAACCGAGAGGTTACACGAGTCACCCGGATTGGTCTGGTCGTCAATATCGGGTTGTCGATCGTCAAGTTCGCCGGTGGGTGGCTGGGGGGCAGCCAGGCGGTGGTGGCCGATGCGTTGCACAGCTTGTCGGACAGCAGCACCGACATTGCCATCCTGGTGGGGGTCCGTTACTGGACCAAACCACCGGATGCCGATCACCCGTATGGTCATCACCGTATCGAAACCATCATCACTCTTGCCATTGCGCTGGTCCTGCTGGTGGTTGGTCTTGGCCTGGGTTTCACTGGATTGTTGTCGCTGAAGAACCACGAAGACACCAGCCTGGGTTGGCCGGCGCTGGTTGTTACGCTGCTTTCCATCGCGGTGAAGGAGTTGCTTTATCGCTGGAACGTGACTGTCGGCCGCCGCGTCCGATCATCGGCGCTCATCGCCAATGCCTGGCATCACCGATCCGACAGCCTCAGTTCGCTGCCGGTGGCGGTCGCTGTCGGCGTCGCACTGGTGATACCCGAATGGGCTTTCCTGGATCATCTTGGTTCCTTCGTGGTGTCGATGTGCATCATATATGCCGCTTGGCAGGTGGGCTTTCCGGCGTTTTCTCAATTGATAGATGCAGGCGCCGCTACATTTGAGCGCAAAGCCATCCTCGACATCGTCCTGGCCACGCCGGGTGTCCTTTATGTCCATGCCCTGCGCACCCGGTACGTCGGTTCCGGATTGCAGGCTGATCTCCATATCCACGTGGCCGGTGACTTGACGGTGAGAGAGGGCCACGACATCGCGGGTGAAGTCAAGCATCGCCTGTTGAAGCAAGGCCCTTCGGTCACGGATGTGCTGGTGCATGTCGAACCGGATGAGGGGGATGATTGAAATATGCCTGGAAGTCGATTACATAATGATAATGTCGCGGTTTCTGACCGGAGTGGCTTCGAACGATGCCAACGCATGTGAAGGGATTAAGGGAGGAAAGATGATGAGGGTTTGGGCAGTACTGATAATCGTTTTACTGATAGTCGGTCCAGGCACCTGGCGGACCAGCGCTGCGGAGCAGTGGCTGGATTTCGGCGCCGCCGATACGGCTGCACCGCCCACCACCACGGTTCTCAGTGGGGATGCCAGCGGCACCAGCCTGGCGTTCAACTTTTCCGGTTGTTATCGGGAGATCGTGACCGAGGGTGGAGATCCCTATGCCGCATTACGGATTCCCGAGGGCGGCTGGCTGTCCCTGGTGGGCAATCCCCGGATGCCTGTCCTGGTGTGCTTCGTGGCGGTACCCCATGGGGCCGGGTTGAACTGGTCAATCGAGGGGGCGGCGGAGGTGCGGTTCGATTCGCCTCCGGTCATGCCAGACCAGCCGCCTTTGCCTGACATGCCGGGCGCCGTTGTGCCTGGATTCAACATCAACCGGACGATCTATGATGGTGAGGATGTCTATCCGCCGGCGCTGATTGATGTCCAGGGCCCATTCGTCATGCGGGATATGCGTTTCCTGAAGCTCATCGTGCAGCCGGTGCGATATGACTTCGCCGCGGGAGAACTGGTTGTCACGCCTGCCATCCGGATGACCATCAGCCATCCCGGTGGCGATCTCGCCGACCAGCGATTCTCCCACGAATTCTCCGCCACCTATGCATCGACATTCATCAACTACGATGCGTATCACCGGGCGGCGGTGGCTGCCGGCGGACGCGATGTGAACGAGTGTGCCATCCTGGTTATCTGCAATGATTCGTTTGCCTCGGCCATGACGCCCTATCTCGAGTGGAAAACCAAGAAGGGTATGCCCGCCGAGATGGAACTGATGTCGAATATCGGGACCACCGACGTCCAGGTGAGGACCTTCATTCAGGAGTGTTACAATGGGTGGAGCGAGCCACCCACCTATGTCCTGCTGGTGGGGGATGTGGAGCATATCCCCCATCACCTGGGTCGCACTGATCCTTACGGAGGCGGCCAGATCGCCACCGACCATTATTACACCTGCATGGATGCAGACGACTATTCCGATGTGTACGTCGGCCGCTTCTCCGTGAAGAACCTGTTGCAGGCGGAGACCATGGTCTACAAGGCGGTGGAGTATGAGCGGAATCCATATATGGACGCCACGGGATGGTACGATCAGGCGTTTGTTTTCTATGGGCTGGAGCGTCCCCAGTGGCTGGAAACAGCGCAGATCATCCAGACCATCCTGGCCACCGCCGGCATCGCCACTACCCTCTACAACGACGGTTCACATGGCACCACGCAGGTTCGTACCTCTCTCAACAACGGCGTGGCGTATGCCACCTATCGCGGTCATGGAGATATCACTGAATGGTGCAACGTTCCGTTCACCAATACCGATATCCAGAATCTAACCAACGGCGCCATGATGCCCATGGTGATAGGTCCCACGTGCGAGTCCGGCCATTATGATTACGGGGCGGGTGACTGTTTCGCCGAATGCTTCGCCAAAACCGGCGGTCCGACGGAGAAAAAAGCCGCGGTGGAATACTGGGGCTCCTCACGGGTCAGTTACACGGGTTACAACGACGAATTGGCGCGGGGATTCTACAAAGCAATGTTCTATGACGAGATCCGCAGTTTCGCCGCCGCTACCAACAAGGGCAAGCTGTACATGTCCGAGGTGTATGCCGGAGATACATACTGGGGTATCACCATGGAGATGTTCAACAGTTTCGGGGATCCTGAACTGAAGGGATTCGGAGGAGTGCCGGATGCGCTGACCGTGGCGTACGACGAGGTCATTCCATTGGGTATCGACGAGATGATGGTGACGGTGACCGATCCCGGTGGTCCCGTCGGGGATGCGCTGGTGTGCGTCCGGAAGGGGCAAGAGTTCTACGGTGTCGCCTATACCGATAGCCTCGGTGTGGCAACGGTCGGGATTGCGCCGGAATCGCCTGGAGAAATGGAAGTGACGGTGACGGCGTGGTCTCATATCCCCTTCGAGGGTGCCGCAACCACCACCGCCACCGGCTGTGGATTATTGTATCTGGATGCCACGCTCTACAGTTGCGACGATCAGGTGGCGATTCGGTTGTGGGATTCCGACCTGAATCTCGATCCCGTCGCTGTCGATACCGCCGTTATCAAGGCGGACAGTGATACTTCTCCTGACTGGCTGGAACTGACCTTGACGGAAACCGGAGTCGATACCGGCGAGTTCAACGGCCTCTGCAGGTTGGATCCGGAGCAGGGCGGACCAACTCGTCTTCTGGTGGCGCATGGTGACACCGTGACCATCTGGTATCACGACGAAGACTGCGATGGTGCACCACAGGAAGTGTACGCGGGGGCAACTACCGACTGTGAGGGGCCGGAGCTGACCGGTCGGATGGAGTTGGGTAAGACCGATGAAGGCATCACTGTCATGTGGCAGTCCAGCGAACCCTGCACGACGAGACTCCTGTGGGGCGGACAGGTGCCGCCGGATCAGGAGAGCTTCGATTCCGTCCTGCGTACGGATCATGTCGCAGACCTGAGTGGTTTGCAGAGCTGCACCGGGTATTTCTACGCCATCGCCGGCGAGGACCAGTGCGGTAACCAGACGATCGACGACAACAATGCCTTCTGTTACGGATTCGTCACCAAGGAACGGGTCATCTTCCTCGATGCCGACATGTCGGTGAATCCGATGTGGACTGTCTCCGGTGGCAACTGGCAGTGGGGCGCACCCACCGGCCAGGGCGGTCAGTACGGCAATCCCGACCCCACGTCGGGTCACACCGGCAGCCAGGTCTACGGTTACAACCTGAACGGCGACTATACCAACAGCATGCCCCAGTATCATCTCACCACCACTCCCATCGACTGTTCCGCGGCGCAGGGTTCGGTGCTCAGCTTCTACCGATGGCTCGGCGTGGAACGAAATACCTATGACCATGCCTCGCTTGGCATCTCCACCAATGGCACCACCTGGCAGAACCTGTGGGCCAATCCCGACCAGGATGTCACGGATGCTACCTGGCAATACCAGGAGTTCGACATCTCGGCCCAGGCTGACGGACAGTCCACCGTGTATCTCCGCTGGACCATGGGCACCACCGATACCGGCTGGGTGTACTGCGGCTGGAACATCGATGATGTCCGTATCTCGAGCGTAGCGGAATGTCCCATCACCCCGACACCGTTGCCCACCTATACCCCCTCGCCGATCCCCACCGACACTCCCACCATGACGCCGTCTCCCGAGCCCACGATGACTCCCACTCCCATCGAGACCTACACCACTGTTCAGATCGCTACCAATCAAGCCGCCTTCCAAAGCGGCGATCGCTTCATCCTGGCGATTTACGTGGACAATCATGCTCCTGCCTGCGAAGCGGACCAATTCGTCATCCTGGATGTCTACGGACAATACTGGTTCTGGCCCGCATGGGATCAGGATGTCGGCTGTGCCCTGCGACAGTTCCCCGCTTTCGACAGCGCCATCGAACTCCTTCTCGATTTCATCTGGCCGCAAGGTGCCGGCGCCGCGCAGGGCATCATCTTCTGGGCTGCGCTTCTCGAACCCGGCACCATCGATCTGATTGGTAACGTCTCGAGCTGCTCTTTCGATTTCTTCTAAGGGAGAGGCAGCGAGGTACCGAAACCAAACAGGGGCGGCCGCCGGCCGCCCCTGTTTCACATAGTCGGATTCAGCGCGTCAGTGCGGATTTTTCTAACCCGGTGAGCGGTTGCCGGACATCGATTCGGATGCTCCCTTGCGGTTCCGTCTGCCGGACACTCCCTCGGTCGCATCTCCGGAGCGCCACTTGGTGACCATCACCGGGACCACCAGCAGGGGTTCATCAGGATCATCCAACTGCATCTTGATCTCTCCCCGCAAGAAGGATTTCGGTGCATTCTCCGAAAGCCGCACGACCAGTTGATAGGTTTTCCCCTCCTTGATGGTCCGCAGCTCGGTGGTGAAATGTTCGCTGTCCAGCTCGATACTGGTGATGGCGAAGGGATCGTCCTTGTCCGTGGAAATCTCCACGGATCGTTCGTAGTCCTGGGGCGTCATTTCACCAGCCCGTTTGAAGGTGATAAGGCTGGGTTTCACCATGACATCCCCCCGGATCTGACCGGTCACCAGCAGGTTGTACACAGGGACATCCTCGATATTGGTATGGATACTGATCGTCTCCTGCAATCGGCCCGGCGCCATGCCTGGTTTCACGGAGATCATGACAGCCAGCTTGGTACCCATCTCCATGCCTGATTCAGGTGCTTCGAGCGTTTCCAGCTCCGCTGTCACATTCGGTGAACTGCTTTCGATACCGGTGATCCGCACTGTTTCGGGTTGATCAGAAATAACCATGACCCTTTTGGTTATCGAGTCCTGCTTGCTGAAACGGCCCAGGTGCAGGGATGATGGGTTCGTGGCGAAGGACACTTTGATATCGGCCGTGATGCTCAGGGTGATCCGCGGCGTGCCGGGATCATTTGAGGAGACCGTACTATTCTTGGTTGTCCGGCCGGAAAAGCGCTCGGTATTGAAGGTGATATCGATGTACCCTTCACCACCGGGTGGAATCGGCGCATCGATCCCGGTAGAGGTGAGACACCCACAATTGGAACGGATCTCGGTGATCACCAGGTCCCGGTCACCCTTGTTGGTGAAGATGAAGCGATGGCTGGGCTTGGTGCCGTGTTTCACCTCTCCAAGATCGAACAGCGTCTCGGCGAATGAAATGGAGGGGTGCGGGCCGTCCAGGGAATACTGCGGGACGTTTTCCTCGAACGTTTCGAGGGCCGGTTCCCGTGTCGCCGCCGCTTGCTCTCCGGTTTTGTCACCACCGCAGCCGGCAGCAAGGGTGACCAGAAGACCAGCCACCAGTGCCATCTGAAGGCGGTAACATCTTGAAATGCTCTGCTCGATGCCCATGGGTGTCCTCCTTCACTGCATCGCACCACTGATCCAGGCTGCTTCCCGTGATGGTCGCCGGGCCGGCGGTCCGATTGCGTGCGTGTCATGCTGCAATGAATGCAGTGTATATCAAACCGGGAAATGAATCGAGAGATGAAAAAAGGGCCCTCCGAAGAGAGCCCGATGATCTGTGTTGTAGGTTACTTCGTGACGATAGGCAGCGGCCGCTGAGAACTGGTGCTCCTGATGTCGATCTGTTCCTTGCGCTCTTTGTCCGTCATCTTGCCCTGCTCGTCCGTGCGTTCCTGCGCCTTGCGGAAGGAGGCGTACACGGGAACCTTCAATTCTGGATTCTCGGGATCGTCCGTGGTGATGAGCACATCGCCGCGGATGAATTTCTCCGGCGGATTCTCCACCATCGACACCAGAACTTCGTATTCCTTCCCCTTCTGCACTGTCTTCAGCTCCGTCTTGAAACTCGGCTCCGTACTCTCCACCTTCGTGATGGAGAAGGTCTTGTCGGCGGAACTGGTGGAAATCTTCAGGCTTTTGCCCTCCACATCATCTTCGTCCCCTTCTCCACGCCGGAAATTGATCATGCGGGGTTCAACGATGATATCACCCAGCACCTCACCACTGATATTGAGGATGTATTCAGGCGCTTTCTCAATATTGGATGTGAGCTTTACGGTCTCGTGGAAACGGCCTGTCTTCATGCCCGGCGCCAATGTGATTTCCAGCACCATGTTGCTCTTCAGGCCGGTTTTTTGGTCATCCTGGAAATCGTCCATGGTTTTGACCTTCGCCGAAATCTTGTCTGAACTGGGTTCGATCTTGAGAATTTTTACTTTCTCTGGTTCCTTGGCGAGGATGGTGGCCTCGCGCATGATCGTTTCCGTCTTGCTGAAGCGGCCCATATAGATGGAAGGCGGCTGTAACATGAAGTCCACCACCACATTCGCGCTGATGCTTACAGACAGTCGCTCATGTTTCGGATCGTTGGTGGTTACGGAGATGCTCTTACTTTTTTTACCCGAGTATTTGCCGGTCTTGAACGTGACGTCTATGCTGCCTTCCCCACCCGGGGGAATCACCTTGGCCGAAGTCAAGGTGGCTACACAGCCTCACCCACCTTTGACATCTTTGATTTCCAGATCGGCGTTGCCGGTGTTCTTGAACCGGAACGTGTGTGTGATGGATTTGTCTTGCTCGGTGTCACCGAAGTCAAAACTCGTCTCGGTGAACTCGATGGTAGGGCTTGGACCGGTCACTTCTGTTGAAATATCAGGCTTTGGCGGTGATTTCATCGAGTCCGCCGTCGAAAGCTTCTGGGCGACGGTGATCGGCTCGGCTGAGGTGTCCGCCTTTACGGCAACCTTGTCAGGAACGGTGGAGGACTGCGATGCTGTCTCAGAACAACCCAACAGGGCTCCTTGCACAAGGATGAATCCGATGATCATGGTAAACAATAGAATTTTCGATTTGTCCCAATACGGCGTACCTGTCATCACTTCTCCTTTGCTAGAGTGTCACCCGTCTCGCTGGTCCTGATCGAAGACGGAACTCGAAACATAATACCAGCGCTCGATAGTTAATTCAACCACCAATCCCCAATTCCGCCGCCCATGATTGGGAGGGATGCCATGCAGATCTGGTGGATGCATTTCAAGGATTACCGCTCCGTCATCGAAGCACACGGCGTCGACCACCGCGCGATGTGCCTGTCAGGATCGGCGAACCGACTTGATTGAAACAGAAGAGGCCATCGTAAAAAATAGACTGCCAATGTTTCGCAGGGAGATTACAAGATTCCGGGTACGACCCCGGTGGAAACGATCCCGGTGGAAATCCCAATGTTGACAGGGGAACAAGGCTTCTGGTAGCGATGCTCTGGGAGGAGATGAGGGTGAAGTGTCTGCGCTGCGGGTTTCCCTGGAGCGATGCGCCATGCGGTTTGTGCGGATGGTCGGATGATCCGCGATACGCCTATGGCGGCTCTGAACCGGCGGCGGATGCCCCTTTTTTTATTACCGTTCGCTTCCCGCGTGCTGATCCGAATAATGACGCCGGCCGCCTGGTCATGGCCCGTGCCGCCGCCCGCGCCGGGCGCGACCTCTTCGTACTATTCGATCTTTCCGGCGTGGACGGCCTGGTGAAGTGCCTGAACACGGCTGACAGCCGCACCGAAATGTATTTCAACGGCATTCTCCGGCCGCTCGCCCAAGAGTTGTGGGTACCGATGCTGAGGTTCTTCGAGCATGGCGAGACAGAAAAAAGCCAGTGACGAATATCTGAAGCAGATGGAGGAAGACCTCAATACGTTCGAGGTGAAGCTGAAAGTGCTGCGTGCCGAGTACAACCGCTATTTTGTCGGTGCCAGGAAGGAACTGCCACGATTCACGGAGATCCAGATCCAGAAAATCATTAAGAAATACGTGGCTGATAAGCAATTGCGCGGTTCCCACCGGTTCAAGCTTTTCAACCTGATCGCCCGGTACAATACCTTGCGGGAATTCTGGGGCCGGCGGATCCGGTTCATGGAGGACGGCCTCAAGATCGGCACCAGAACCAACCTGAACCAGGGTCCCAATTCACCTTACCAACAGGCGGCCGCGAGCGGCCGCGACAGCATGTTGAGCATGGACCGGCCCAGCGTGATCCGCGCCCAAAAGGGTATGCAGAGCGACATCCGCATGCTGTATATAAACTACGTGCGGGCGATTCGACGCACCATTGGGGATGAGGTGTCCGTGCCATACGACAAATTTCACACTCAGATAATGGAAAAGTTCACCACGATCCGGAAAAAGCGCTGCTGCGATGCGGTGCAGTTCCGGATCGATATCGAGGACGGCAACGTCCGATTGAAAGCGAAGCCGTTGAAAGACGGTGAATCCGAATGAGATTCCGGACATGGCGCATTACCGAATGGGGCATGGCGCTTGCGCTGCTGACCGCCGCACCCGCCGCCGCCTGGGATTGCACTCCCCCCGACGCGTATTACGAGGGCACGGAAGGATTGACCGGACAGATCCTCCTGGAGGCCCTGCGCGAGATCATCGACGACCACGTGTCCCTGGGCTACAACACCGCACGGGATGTGATGTACGGTGTCATCGACTGCCGAAACGGCGAGGAAATCTGCTGTGTCTATACCGGTCGCTGCGGTTCGGAGCCCAACGCCTGCTCCCGGGCCGGCGCTGTCGCCAATAATTTCAGTTGCGAACATACGTGGCCCCAATCATTTTTCGATGAAGACGAACCATTGCGAAGCGATATCTTCAACCTGTACCCCTCTGACATGACCGCCAACAATGTCAGGGACCGCTATCCCTTCGGCACGGTTACCGGCGCCCCCGGCTGGCAGGTGGGTGGCAGCAAGCTGGGAACCGATGGCGAACGGACCGTGTTCGAGCCCCGCGACGAGCACAAGGGCAATGCCGCCCGTTCCATCCTCTACATGCTGGCACGCTACCCGCTGACCCAGCTCCAGAGCCAGGGAACCTACCTGGACGACAGGCAGCTCGATGTCCTGCTTGAATGGAACCACCTCGATCCGCCTGATGAAGAGGAATGCATGCGCAATGACGGGATCTATTCGTATCAACACAACCGTAATCCCTTCATCGACGACAGTTGGTTCGCGGATCGCATCTGGCTGGCCATGGTCACACCCATGCCCACCTGGGTCATCACCCCCACCGAGGTTCCCGTGACCACAACGCCCCTGCCACCTCTCACCCCCACCATTGCACCGACTCCAAACGGGCCAACCGTCAACCTCGAGATGCCCGCGCACTTCTTTTACGCCGGTTCCCCCTGCCAACTGGATGCGTGCCTGGTGAATCCCGGTCCACCGGTCAACCAGGCGATGTTCACGGTGGCCCTCAATATCGGTACCGCAGAGTATTGGTTCTGGCCCCGCTGGGTGCTCTATCCTCCTGAAGTGGATTACATCTCGATGGATCTCTCCACCGGTACCATGCAAGTGCCCATCATCGAGCCGTTCCCCTGGCCCGCCACCGGCACCGCCATGCAGGACCTCGTGTTCATAGGCGTGCTGGTGACGCCGGATGGTTCCGCGCTCCTGGGCACACCCGGCACCTGGACGTTCGGCTACGATTCTTGACATGTAACGGTCGAGTGGCCGCCGGGTGACACCTTCGCGATCCGCTACCTTTCCGGAAATGGTTTTCCCACCGCCGCCGGCGGCCGGGCGCGTCCCATGAAACCCGCCAACACCACCATGGTCACCAGGTACGGCAGCATCCCAAGGAACTGGTAGGGGATATGGACCCCGAGCACCTGCAGTTTGATCTGAAGCGCATCAGAGAAACCGAAAAGGAGCGCGCCGCTCGCCGCCCCGACCGGTGTCCAGCGGCCGAAAATCATGGCGGCGAGGGCGATGAATCCTTTGCCGTTGGTCATCAGGTTTTCAAAGGAACCAGTGGTTTCCAGGGAAAACCAGGCGCCTCCCAGTCCCGCCACGGCGCCGCCTAAGAGGACATTGACGGTGCGTCGCGCCACCACGCGGATACCGACCGTCGCCGCGGCCAGTGGGTGTTCGCCGCAGGCCCTGCTGCGCAGACCCCAGCGGGTCTTGAAAAGGGCCAGTTGAAGACCGATGAGCATGACGATCGTGGCGAGCACGATGGGCCGCTGCGTGAAGATCACCTGGCCGAAAACCGGCACCTTGTGAAGCAGCGGCACCCGAATGACCGGCAGGAGCCCGGGGAACTGCCTGCCGGCGGTCAGCAGGAAGCTCCTGCGGATATACCCGGTGATCCCGACCGCCAGGATGTTCACCACGGTGCCGCTGATGATCTGATCGGTCTTGAAACCTATGGTCAGCAATGCATGGAGTCCAGCCATGAGCAACCCGGCCAGCATAGCGGCCGGGACCCCCAGCCAGGTGTTGCCGGTGAGCAGTGCGGCTACGTACCCCAGGCATGCGCCGGTGAGCATCATCCCCTCGATGGCGATGTTGATGACCCCGGTGCGCTCGCACAGGAGTCCTGCCATGGCTCCCAACGCCACCGGTGCGGCCAGGCTGAGGCTCTGGGTCGCGATACCGGCCATGTCCAGGCTGCGGCCCAGCGCGGCGAACAGTAAAACCGCGCCAAGCGCATTGCAAAACGCCAGAAGCGCGTTGCGAGTGCGATGCCGGGGATCCTCCAGCGCCGCCGCCAGGAGGCAAAGCATGGAGATGAGGGCAAATCCAGCCTTGACCGGAACGGCAAGCACACCCGCCGGCCCGAAGGTGAACACGGCGGTTCCGGTGAGCAGTACGGCGGCCCCCGCCGTCACCGGAACGGCGCCGGCCAGCACAATCCGGGACAGTGGCCAGGGGCGCCGCTTCACGATCCCCATCCAACGGAAAATCGCGGCCCGGAATCATCTCCTCCCATGCGGAGAAGCCTGCGGAGAACAGCTTCCGCCGCCACGAAGATGATGACCACCGCCTGCATGATGTTGACCAGATCGATGGAGATGCCGCTGCGGAGCTGCATGAGTCCGGCGCCGTTGCGTAACGCGCCCCACAATACGGCGGCGGGAATGACGGCCAGCGGATGGCTGCGTGCCAGCAGCGCCACGGCGATGCTGTCGAATCCGTAGCCGGTGGAGAAGGCCGCCGGCAGGGTGTGGTTCAGGCCCATCACCTCGCTTGCTCCCGCCAGTCCCGCCAGAGCGCCCGACAAGGTCATGGCCAGCCCGTACGAACCAGCCACACTCATGCCGGCGTATTCAGCCGCCTGTGGATTGGCGCCCACGGTGCGCAATC
>JAFGDC010000586.1 GCA_016932295.1 candidate division CSSED10-310 bacterium | reverse complement strand
TTCATGCGGTCCGTCGCCTACACCCCGCTGACCTGGCATGGAAACAGCCACCCTACGAATACGAACCGGTGAAGCTCCCCATCGACATCCTGGCCGGTACCGATCGACTTCGGCTGTTGGTGGATGCAGGCGCGGAATGGCGGGAATTCGAGGACTGGTTCACGGGCAACGAACGTATTTTTACCAAGCTTCATCACAAGTATCGATTGTACTGAACGGCGGCGGGGCAACCGGCTGCGTGAATCGTCCCGGACGAATTCCGGCGGCTGGCCGACACGCTGTGAGCAATGACAAAACCAAGTCTCAAACGTTGAAACGGAACCGCAGCACATCTCCGTCCCGCACCACATAGTCACGCCCCTCGATTCGCAGCAATCCCCGCTCGCGTACGGCGGCATCGGAGCCGGCGGCAAGGTAATCCGCGCAACCGACGACTTCCGCGCGGATGAAGCCGCGCTCCATGTCAGTATGGATACGACCCGCCGCCTTCAGTGCCGTCGTGCCGCGAGGAATGGTCCAGGCCCGCAGTTCGGTGCCGACGGTCGTGTAGAAGGTGATCAACCCCAACAATCCATAACCGGCACTGATGAGCCGGTCCAGACCGCGCTGCTGGAGACCCATGGCAACCCGGTATTCATCCTGGTCCTCGCGATCCAAGGCCATGATCTCAGCCTCGATCCGCCCACTCAGAATCACTGTCTCCAATCCATCGGCGGCAGCTTGTGACAATGCCTCACGAGTAATCGGCGAAGCCCCCCCCAGGTCATCCTCTCCGACATTGAGCACGTACAACATGGGCTTGCCGGTTAATAAGGACAACTCTCCGAGAACCGGATGGGAACGTATCGATTCCGGTTGGGATCGCACTGGGCGGCCCTGCTCCAACCCATCCTGAAGCTGCTCCAGCAGTTCCATCTCGGACCGGGCTTTCTTGTCACCCACCTTGGCCAGCCTGGCGCTCTTCTCCAGCCTGCGGCGAACGCTGTCAAGGTCAGCCAGGACAAGCTCCAGGTTGACCACCGTCATGTCATCTTTCGGATTCACCCGGGCAGCCACATGAGCCACGTTCTCGTCGAGGAAGCAGCGGACGATGTGCGCCACCGCATCGAGATTCCTGATATGACCGAGGAACTGGTTGCCCAGTCCCTCACCCTTGCTGGCGCCTTTCACCAGGCCCGCGATATCCACGAACTCCAGGGTGGTTGGGGTCACCTTCTCAGGCCGCAGCAACTCCGCCAATCCCTGCAATCTCTCATCAGGAACGACCACTTTGCCCACATTGGGTTCGATGGTACAGAACGGGAACGCCTCAGCCGCCACACCCATTGCTGTCAAGGCATTGAAAATCGTTGATTTACCAACGTTGGGCAGGCCTACTATGCCGCAACTGAAACCCATTCCGCACCTCCTCGCCGACGCACCCGGCACTGAGAGAGTGGCACTGAGAGAGTGGCACTGAGAGAGTGGCACTGAGAGTCGCACCGAGAGTATAGTGCGCCGGTACCACCGGGACAAGGTGCGGCGGCAGCAGTAAATCTCCCGCCTGCATTCCCCGGGGTGGTGAAACAGCCGCTTCTGATTCGTTCGATCAGCACGACCTGACATCCGGCACCTGGCGGCAGCTTCTTCCACCATCATGGTGAGAGGAACGGCGGGGATGTTCCACGTAGGTAATCAGAAACTCCATTCGGCGGGCATCGGGAATGGTCACTATCGGCCTGGAACCGACGTTTCCCTAAAGCTGTGCGCTTTCCATCTCGCCATGGCGGACATGGAAAGAATTCTGTTACCATCGGATAAGAGTTGGCTAGGAAACCACGTGGTACTGAACAATCTAAGGAAGGGGGTCAAGAAAATGCGAATCCTTTTAGTGGTCGCACTCATCATCACGCTGCTGACCTGCGCATCCTGCATGCCCGGTCCCCGCAGCCGCTGGAACGAAGCGAAACCGGCTGGTTTTTTCGCCGGGCTGTGGCATGGCATCATCTCGTTCTTCAGCCTTATTCTCAGCCTCTTCACCCGCGTCACCATGTATGAATGCAATAACACCGGTTTCTTGTACAATCTCGGTTACTACATCGGGATCGCCGGCGTCTTCGGCGGCGGCACCAAGATTGTGTTCAAAAAGCGCTGACGGACGAAGGTGAGGTTCAATCCAGCCTGGGCTTTTCCTCTTCAAGGGTCTTGAGCAGCATTCTTTCCTCGTACTGTTCGAACCGGGTCCTGTCACGGGCCATGGCGATGGCCGTCTGCGAGGTGATCCTGTTCTGCTCCAACAGGTTCATCAGGGAATAGTCGATCGACTGCATTCCGGTGCGCTTGGGATCTGAGGTCTCTATGTACGAAGTGACCATGTGGATCTTCCCCTCGCGGATGATGTTGGAGAGAGCCGGGGTGCCGATCAGGATTTCCACCACCGGAGTTCTGCCGCGGCCGCCGATGGTCTTGATGAGTTGCTGGGAAATGACGCCGCGGAGGGACATTGAGAGCATGCCGCGGACCTGGGATTGACGATCCGCTGGAAAGCTGTCGACGATCCGGGTGACAGCCTTGGCGGCGCTGGTGGTGTGCAGCGTGCCGAACACCAGGGAGCCGGTTTCCGAACAGGTAAGCGCCATGGAGATAGTTTCCTGGTCCCTCATCTCACCAATCAGAATGACATCGGCGGAACTGCGTCCCGCGGCGCGCATGGCACTGGCGTAATCCTTGGTGTGACGACCTATCTGGCGCTGCGAAATCAGTGCCCGCTTGCGTTCATGAACGAATTCGATGGGATCCTCGATGGTGAGGATATGCATGGAACGTTCCCGGTTGATGATGTCGATGATGGCGGCAAGCGTGGTAGATTTGCCACTGCCGGTCGGCCCGGTGACCAGGATCAGGCCTTTTTCGAAGAAAGCGAAACGGCGGATCGAATCGGGCAGGTTGAGTTCCTCCAGCGTCTTGATTTCCTTGGGGATCAGCCTGAAGGCCGCCGCCAACCCATCCTTGTGCTGGTATATATTCACGCGGAAGCGGCCGAGTCCTTGCAAATCATAGGCAAAGTCAAGTTCCCTGTTATCGTGGGTATAGGCTTTTTTCATGTCGCGCGGAACGAGTTCGTCCAGCAGCATCTCGCAATCCAGCGTCGAGATTGACCTGAACTTGATACGGAACAGATCTCCGTTCACCCTGATAATAGGAGGACTGCCCGCCATGATATGTAGATCGGATGCCCGCTGCTCCACCACAAGCTTCAAAAACGTATCAATTCGCGCCATGGTTATGCCAGATCCACATTGTCGACGAAATCTTCCTGGTTATAGGCTTTAGCAAGGGCTTCTTCAGAAGAGATGTAACCATCCTGGACAAGCTCCGCCAACGCCCGTTCCATTGTCTGCATGCCGTGCTGCCGACCGGTGGTCATATTACCGGCTATCTGGAAGACTTTGCCCTCCCTGATCAAATTGCTGATCGCGGGAGTGATCATGAGCACTTCGAACGCCGCGACGCGACCGCGGCCGTCCCGCCGTGTCAACAGTTGCTGGGAAATCACCGCGCGCAGCGAATCACCAAGCATCAATCTGATCTGGTCCTGCTGGCTGGTGGGAAACACATCGATCATTCGGTCGATGGTCTTGGGAGCACTGATGGAATGCACGGTGGCCAGCACCAGGTGCCCGGTTTCAGCGGCGCTGATGGCGATGGATATGGTCTCGAAATCACGCATCTCACCCACCACGATCACATCCGGATCTTCTCGCAGCGCCGCCCGTAACGCCGTCGGGAAGGACTTGCTGTGCCGACCCACTTCCCGCTGCGTCACCACCGACATCTGGGTGGTATCATACAGATACTCGATAGGATCCTCGATGGTAATGATATGTTCGTAACGTGACCTGGTGATCATGTCCACCAGGCAGGCCATGGTGGTCGTCTTGCCGCAGGATGCGGGGCCCGCGAACAGGATCAGCCCCTGAGACAATTTCGACAGGTTCTTGATCACCCTGGGAAGCCGAAGCTGATCCATCGACGGTAACTTGTCAGGAATCAATCGAAACACCGCGTTCATGCCGTAGTTCTGCACGAAGCAGTTGCCGCGGAATCGGCCTTCCCCCGGAATCTCGTAAGAAAAATCGAGATCATTTTCGGCGATAAAGGTATCCTCCTGTTCCTTCGAAAGGATGGGTTGCACCATCTGCCAGATGGCTTCCTGCTTCAGGGAATCGGAATGCAACGGTTGCAGCATGCCCTCCACCCGCATCAGGGGAGGTGAGCCGGTGACCAGCAACATATCGGTGCCACCCTGAACCCTCACCTCCAGCAGCATTGCATCGAGCTGTCCGAGATTCTGATGCTTCCACCAACGGTCGGATTCCTCGATACTCTCTCCCAGTTCGGCTTCCATGGAACGCAGCACTTCCCGAGCCTTGTTGCGGACATCCTTGTCGGAGTCGGTCAGCATGGGCTTGATTTCACCCACACATGCGCCTGCATCGAGTTTCGCCAGAGATTCCAATATCTTGATTCGCACATCGGGACGGCTGTCTTTCAGCCGCTTGACGAGGTAGGGCACGACCCGCGAATCACCCAATTCACCCAGGGCCTGCGCCGCCACGTACACCAGCTCCTTGACATTGAGCATGTTGACCAGCAGGGGCACCACCTTGGTATCACCCAGGTAACCGAGCGCTTCCACGGCCCGTTCCCGCACCCACCAGTCAGGATCGTTCAAAAGGTTGATGATGGGCTGAACCGCACGACTGTCGCGAACCCCCATGAGGATCTCCACGCCATAGCGTCGCAGTCCCTCATCCGCGTTCCCCAGCAGCTTGATGGCGGCGGGCACCACCCGTGCATCCTTGATGCTGATAAGAGTCTCCGCGATCGCCTCACGCACCCACCAATCCTCGTCCTGCAGGAAACTGAACATGGTATCGAACAACGCCTCGTCTTTGATCCTGTTCAGGATGTCGGCGACGCATCTGCGGACATTCACATCCCTATCGGACATGAGATTCAGCAAAATCCGTGAGATGTTGGATTCGGCGGCAAAGGCGATACGATACAAAGCGTCCATGCCGGTCTGGCGTACCCTGATGTTTTCATGCTTCAAGATGGGAATCAGGATGTCCACATCCTCCTCACGACCCATCTTACCAAGGACCTCGATGCACCTGATCTGCACCGCCAGGTCGAAATGCTCCACCATGGCCCTGATTACCTTGAGTGCTCTCACATCTCCCAACTGGTCGATACCGTCAAGGGCGGCGAGCACGATATCCGGGCGCTTGTCAGACAGAAGCTTGATCAGCGGCCGCAGCTTGTTGGGGTTTTCCATAAGCTGCAAAGAAAGGGCGATCTGAAGTCGGAGCCGGGGTGATTTTTCGTTCTCGAGCGCGTGATCGATCACATTGATCGCCTCGTCGCTGTCCAGGCGCTGAAGGATGCCGATGGCGTGCCGGCGGTCCCCCTCCACCCCTTCCTCCATGAGCTTCTTGCAGATATTGATGGACTCGATCCGACCGGTATCGAACAGGAGATTCAACGCCTCGGACTTGTTCGACCAGGGTGGCCGTTCCAGCGCGGAGGATAATTCAGTCGCGATCGCGGCATGATCCAGTTCCAGTAGGATGCTGTAGGCAATCCGCCGGCTCTCCGAATCCTCCAGGCGCAGCAGGGAGACCAAGGCAGGGACGTCGTCATTGGTGGCCAACTCGCCAAGCAGGTTGTAGATCGTCCGTTTCGTCACCTGGTCAACGATGTCCTTGAGCTTCTCGCTCAACCCCCTGCACGTCCCCGGATCCTTCCTGGCCTTCAGGATATCCTCGATCATCCGCAGCTTGTCCGTCTTGATGCGCGGATTCTTGATCATGTAGAGACGGCCGATCACTTCCACTGCCACACGTGAATTGAACCGGGGATTGTCGATTGATTCCCGCACGACAAATTCCCGTTCCTCCCGCGTCAGCACTCGGTCGAGCTGCTGCAGCAGAGCGGTTGAACCGTCCTTGTCTTTTCCCAGGATCTTTTTAACGTAATTCTTCATCTTGATACCTTGTTTGGGCGCGCTAAGAGTAGTGCACAATCCACATGGTGTCAATCGTATGCAAAGGTTCGCCAACCGATCCGGATTCAACGCATCGGCGCAAGCCCCAGCGCACGGGAAGGCATTCACGAGGACAGCGGGGTGCAACAGTACTGTCACGACGCTCGCAGCATTCATTCGATGCCGGGGATCTGGCATTTGTTTTCATCGATTTCCATGCACCGAACAGGGGTTGATTAAAGACGACCGAAACCACCGGTGGCCGGCCATCAGAGGCTGGAAGCACACCCCACCCGGACAAGGTGCTCCATAATCGTTACCGGGGTGTATCCATACCACACGCTGCGATCAGCGCCGCCTTGTCTTCACCGGACTGCAGGTGATCCCAGGGTAGAATTTCATCATGATCGCGGCGGCGGTCGACATAAAACGCCGGATTGAGGTTCACCCTGCGCAGCGCCCGGGACCAGTTTCCTTCGCATTCATGCACGGCAAGCAGCAGGTGCGCAAGGCGGCGGTCACCTCGGGCAAGTAGTCCCTCGATCCGCGACCATTTCGGAACATCATGCAGAAATGTCACGCCACGCATGGGTTTCAGCCGGCGCTCGAGATCCTTGATGGCAATCTTGAGATCCCCTTCGCTGCGCATCGATTTCCATTGATAGGGAGTCCATGGTTTTGGAACGAACCCGGCTACACTCACCGCCAAACGCGTCGCCGGTGAACCGGTGCGAGACTCGGTTCGCAGCACATGGGAGACCTTGCCGGCGAGCGCGGCGATGGCTGCGCTCTCGTCGCGCGGCGTGAGATCCGGGAGACCCACCATGAAATACAGCTTGATGGTGACAATGCCTGCCCGGCATAACTGTGCCACCGCATCGAGGAGGGTTTCGTCCGCCAGGCTTTTTCCGATCATCCGCCGGGCGCCGGGAAGACCGCATTCCGGAGCCAGGGTGATGGTGCGCCGATCGGTGGCCGCCAGGGCCTCGATCATGCCGGGGGTGAGCCGA
>JAFGDC010000585.1 GCA_016932295.1 candidate division CSSED10-310 bacterium | reverse complement strand
GCTTCGCCTGGTTCCTGTAGTAGACTGTGAGCCATACGCACTGCATCTGTGTTCACAGGGCGACACAGTGTCTTTCAAACTGATCATGGCATTACCACCGGCAGGCGGAGTCCGAGCCGGAATCCTTATGTCGAAACGAAAGTCCCCCTTTCTTAGGGTCGTCTTTTGGAGTTGTACCCTAGTTTTCGATGAGAATCGTTGATACCGGAGGTCTTACTAAGGCTGCTTGTTTCTACAATCAAGTCGATTCACCGATTGTGACGGGTACATTGCTCCATGGAAGGAGCTATTACCCATGAAATGCGTCCACGGTGTCTGCATTATTCCCTCTCAATCATTGGCGGGGGATTTGCGCCAGGGGTGCCCGCCTTGACACCGCATCGCTGTGAGTTTATACTGCGAACTGCTCTAATTCATTGAAAGGTAAGGAAACATGAACACAACCGGAGCGGGGCGGATCGACCGGTCGGAAAATATCATCAAGGCGGCGAAGAGGATCTGCCGGGAGCATGGTTTCATGCGGATCGCCGTGGCGGGAGGTGATAATCCCGAGATTGTGGAGGCGGTGGAGCACGCGTACCAGGAGGGGATTTGCCGCGGTCTGTTCATAGGAGACACCGACAGGATCCGCGGGATTTGCGAGTCTCTTGGTATATCCGATGATCATCACGAGATACTGGCCAGCCCCGATGACTACCATGCGACTGAAACCGCTGCCGACATGGGTTCACGCGGGGAGGCGGATGTCATTCTCAAGGGTTCGGTCAGTACGGCTCTCCTGCTGAAGACCGTCCTCAAGAAGGAACACAATCTGCGGGTGTCATCATTACTTAGTCACGTGGCGGTGATGGCCATACCGGAGTATCACAAGTTGCTGGCGATTACGGATGGCGCGATGGTGGTCAAGCCGGATCTCAAGGAGCGGATCCAGATCATCAACAATGCGGTGACCGTCATGAACTGCCTGGGGGTGGAGCGGCCCAAGGTCGCCTTGCTGGCTGCCACCGATGTGGTCAATCTGGTCATGCCGGTTACCACCGAGTCCGCCATACTCGCCAAGATGTCGGATCGCGATCAGTATGACAACGCCCTGGTGGATGGACCCTTGACCTTTGACATGGCTGTTTCCGCGCTGCCCATGGACTACCTCGACATCCGCAGCCCGGTGGCCGGTGATGCGGATATCATAGTGGTTCCCAACCTGGAGACGGGAAATGTCTTGATCAAGACGCTCGATTATTTTGCCGAGGCCCGTTTCGCCGGTTTGATTGTCGGCGCCAGAATCCCCTTGAGCGTGGTGTCACGGTCGGACAGTGCATTCAATAAGCTGTTTTCCGTGGCACTGTCGGTGGTGTATTCACAGTACATGAAGGGGGTGTTTGCCAATGACTGAAGCGCTCTGCCCAGAAGGTTCTCAGGCCCAGATCATAACGTTCGAACAGCTTCGGGCGGCGCTGCAGCGGAGAGTCGAGGAGCGCGGTCCGGTGCGGGTGGGGGTGATCAACTCCCATGAGCTGAATGTCATGCGGGCTGTTTGTGACGTGCATCACCAGGGCTTGATCGAAGGGGTTCTGATTGGTGATGAGCAGTTGACCCGCGAGTTGTGCGAGCATAACAACCTGGACATTTCCGCGTTTGCCGTGGAGCACACCAGAGACCGCAAGAAAGCGGTAGCGGCGGGGGCTCATTACGTGGTGAGAGACGAGGTCGATTTCCTGGTGCGCGGGCGCATCACGGTGTACGATTTGCTGCACAATCTCTGTAAGCTCGAGAATGGATTCCGTCGCAAAATCGATTTGATGACCTATGTTTCGGTGTTTCAATTACGGCTGTATCCCCGCCTGTTATTGCTGAGCGACGGCGGTGTGGTGATCGCGCCCACCCTGGATCAGAAGGT
The DNA here is from genome assembly GCA_016932295.1 of candidate division CSSED10-310 bacterium. The sequence goes on along the minus strand of JAFGDC010000585.1, from coordinate 3,357 downwards.
GCGCATCATCAACCAGGCAGTGGATGTGGCTCTGGCACTGGGTATCAGGGAGCCGCGGGTGGCGTTGCTGGCGGCGGTGGAGACAGTCAAATCGACGCTTCCCGTCAGTCTCGAGCAGGCAGCTCTGGCAAAGATGGGTGATCGAGGCCAGATCGGTCGCGCTGTCATCGATGGTCCGCTGGCGTTCGATGTCGCCATCTCGGAACATGCGGCGAAAGTTAAAAAGCTCGACAGTCCCGTAGCTGGTCGTGCCGATATTCTCATTGCCCCCCAGATCGAGGCGGGAACATCCATTTACCAGGCATTGATGGTGTTCGGTCGGGTTCGGGCGGCGGGAGCCGTGGTGGGGGCGCGGGCGCCGGTGGTCATTTCCGCCAGAATCGATACGCTTGTGAATCGGATCAATTCCATTCATCTCGCCGCCTGGTTGGCGCTCAGTTGCCCTTACCGCTGACCCGGAGGGTACAAGCGGTCGCAGCGTGGCGCCGGTGTCGTCAATACCCTGCGGTGCGGTTCCCAGCGCCGGTATGGCCGGGATCCGGACCATTGCTTCCTTGACAATCAGGCGCTTACTTTCTACATTCCATAAAACCACCATTCGTCCGGAAGCCGCAACTTGATTCCTCCGCGTCGACGGATCGATGTGCTGGTATGGCGGGGGGTGGCTCGACGGGTGATGGTTCCGATCGAAAGTCGGAGGGGGTGTCCGATGCGAATCGCATATGTCCAATTCGATCCCATTTTCGGGGAAATCGAGACGAATCTGCGCAGGATCGAAACGCTGGTTGCGGATGTGGCTGCCGACCTGTTCGTGCTGCCGGAACTCTGCACGACCGGTTACCTGTTTATGCTGCCGGAGGAGGTGGCGCATCTGGCCGAGGAGGCTCCTGACGGCAAATCCACAGCTTTCTTCGAGGAAATGTGCAGGGTGAAGATGTGCTCGGTCGTGTTCGGTATGGCTGAGCGGCATCGTAATCATTTCTTCAACTCTGCCGTCCTGGTGTCCCCGGAGGGGTATATGGGGACGTATCGCAAGACGCATCTGTACGGCACGGAGAAAAAAGTATTCCGGCGGGGTGACACAGGATTTCGGGTTTGGCAGTTGGGGGCGGTGCGGATCGGTGTGATGATCTGTTTTGACTGGTTCTTTCCGGAATCCATGCGGGTATTGATGTTGCGCGGGGCGCACCTGGTCTGTCATGCCGCGAATCTGGTGCTGCCTTATTGTCAGGCGGCCATGGTCACCAGATGCCTTGAAAACGGTGTGTTCGCGATCACCGCCAACCGGACCGGGCGTGAGAGTCGGAGTGGTGTCTCACTATCATTCACCGGAGCCAGTCAGATTGTCGATCATGGTGGTGTGGTCCTGGCTCGGGCGCCGGCGGAGGGTGATCATGTTCAGGTGGTGGAAGTCGATCCGTTGCAAGCGGCAGACAAGGCGCTGGGTGTTGCCAATCACCGCATCCAGGATCGCTGTCCGTCCTATTATGGGGAAATATGCGCCTGTGGTTGACGGAGTGGAAACTCCGCGCCTTCCGGCTGCCATGGAGGTCATTATGAACACATATAAAAGAGTCGTTATTACCGGTATGGGAGTGCTCACCCCCATCGGAAACGATGTGGAAACATTCTGGTCGAATCTGCGCAGCGGGGTGTCGGGAATTCGTGAGATCTGCACCTTCGATGCGTCAAATCACCCCAGCAAGGTGGCTGGAGAACTGGTTGATTTCGATCCGTCGGCGTACCTCGATCACAAGGAATCCAGAAAGATGGATCGATTCATCCAGTTTGCGGTTATCGCCTCTGACATGGCCATGGCGCAAGCCGGCCTGCGGGTGGGGGGGTTCGATGCCGAGCGCGGCGGCGTATGCATTGGGTCGGGAGTGGGTGGACTGCATTCCGTTGAGGAGCAGCAGACCGTCTTGTTGGAACGAGGGCCGCGGAGGATTGATCCCTATCTGGTCCCGAAATTGATCGTCAATCTCGCCTCTGGTCATGTCGCCATCCGGTATGGCATGCAGGGTCCCAATCTCGGTCTTGCCACCGCTTGCGCGACTGGAATCCATGCGGTGGGAGAGTCCTGGTGGATAATCCGCCGGGGCGATGCGGACATCATGTTGGCAGGTGGCACCGAGGCGTGTGTGACACCGTTGAGCGTGGCGGCGTTCGGCAACATGCGCGCCCTCAGCGCCAATCCGGATCCTGCCACCGCCAGCCGTCCATTCGACGCGGAACGCGATGGCTTTGTCATCGGCGAGGGTGCGGGTGTGGTAGTCCTGGAGAGCCTTGACTCGGCCCTGCACCGGGGGGCGAAGGTGTTGGCGGAAGTGGTGGGATATGGACTGAATGATGATGCCCATCACATCACCGCTCCCAAGGAGGACGGCAGCAGAGTCGCCGCCTGTATGCGCCTGGCGTTGGCCAGCGCCGGCCTGCGTCCTGATCAGATCGACTATATCAATGCCCACGGCACCTCGACTCCCCTCAACGATTTGATCGAAACCAAGGCCATCAAGCTGCTGTTCGGCGAATGGGCCGGTCGCATTCCAATCAGTTCCACCAAGTCGGCGATAGGGCATCTCCTTGGCGCCGCGGGTGGTGTGGAATTGATCACGACCTGCCTCACCACACGGGACGGCGTGGTGCATCCCACCCTGAATTACCGGAACCAGGATCCTGAATGTGACCTGGATTATGTACCGGAGGGGGCCAGGAAACACCCCGTGACGCATGCCATGTGCAACAGTTTCGGTTTCGGTGGCACCAATGGGGTGATGATCATCAAGCGATGGGATGATTAGGGTGGACGTGGATTCCTCGGCAGGATCGAGTGACCTGGACAAGCTGTTGGCGGAAGCCAGCGAATTGATGGCGTCACGGGATTTCGACGCGGCCTGCCGAAACCTGAGAAGCGCTCTGCGCCATGATGGATGTCACGAGGAAGGTCGCCGGCTGTTTCAGTCGTGTCTCCAGTCGATGGCGACGGAACAGGTGGAGGAGTTGCTGACCAAGGAGGCATATTTCGCCCATGAGCGCGGCGATCTGGAGCGGGCCGTGTTTTTTTGGGAGGAATTGTTGAAGCGACGTCCCGATCACGAAGCATCCCGGAGGTCCTTGATGTCGGCCAGGGAGCGCCTGGAACAACGCCGGGAAGCGGCGGAGCTTACCGTCACGTTGCGCCAGGCCTTGCGTCAGCGTCGCCTCGACCAGGCGCAACGGTTGCTTCAGCGCCTGCGGGATGTCAGGGCCGAAGCGCCGGATTACGACGAGTTGGGTGCCGCGGTTGCGTTGTTGGAGACGGCGGCGGTCAGGCTCGCGCGTGCCGTGGATGAGGCGCGCATGGCCATGACGACTGGC
>JAFGDC010000584.1 GCA_016932295.1 candidate division CSSED10-310 bacterium | reverse complement strand
AGGGGCTGTGGTGGCGGTGGGGAGCGGCGTGTCGATGACCCTGGTGGCGGAGGGTGCAGCGGTGGGACTCAACCACGGGGTCGCCGTAAGCCTCTCCGTCGGTGTGGGGGACAATGTCGCGGTAGGGCTGAACGTCGGCGTGGGGGAGAGGGTGGGAGTGGGCGTGACAGTGGCGAACCAGAGATATTCTCCGCTCAGTTCGAACGCACCGGAGGATGCCATGGACCAACTGTCCACCAGAATGAAATACGTCAGATCCTGAAACAGGACCACCTCGAGCTGCTCCGGCTCGCCGGTCAGACCCTGGTCAGCGCCTCCCACGCAGCTGGCGGCGACATTCCCGCAATCGAGCACGACGTAAACAGAGGGATCGAATCCTCCGGCCGCGGCGGGGATGACCGACAACCGTACCAGGCCGGTGGCGGTGATCGGGAGGGAAAACGCCACATCCGGACCGGGTTGCGGGAAGCCCGATGCGCAACCTCCCACGCCGGGATCGTATTCGTTCGTGGCGCCTGCCGTGGAACCGGACAGCTCGCATGGCAGCGCACCGATGCGCACACCGGGGCACAGATTCGGGTCCGGAGTGGAGGTGGGAAGCGCCATCGTGCTGCTCGGTGCCGGTGATGGGGTGACGGGCGTGGTGGTCGATGGTGCGGCCGTTGACGGCGGGGTCGCCGTGGCGGTGGCTCGGGCAGGTGGCGCCGCTTGCAGTGCCGCCGGCGTGTTCCACAGGATCAGTACCAGCATCAGGACAAGTGCCGTTGATGAGCTACTCGATGTTGAAAGGAATTTACGCATTACTCTCCTGCCACGGTTCCATACTACCGGTTCCCCCGGATCGATGACAAGACAACCGGATCAGCTCCGTCCACCATGATACCTTTCGCCCGTTTCGACGATTCGATGCGCAACTCCTTTTCCCGGTTGGGGGCATGCCGCCCGATCAGTGTTTCCACTTGACAATCGAGCCGCAAAGACTTTATTTTCTTTCTCACGCCGGAGTGGTGAAACTGGCAGACGCGCTGGACTCAAAATCCAGTGGGCTAATAGCCCGTGTCGGTTCGAGTCCGACCTCCGGCATACCAACCCGATACCAGGTTCTGGATCGGGTTTTTTCATGTCCGCTCATGGCTGACCCAGACCCATATCCACGGGTGGTCCTCGATCATCCATATCACCGGTCAGCCACCTCTCCGTCTCCGGATCGGGATCGCGAGGGAAGCTCCATTGGGGTGGAGTGCCTGGTCTGAACTGGTAAATTCCGGGATCCCACAATGAGGTCCAGCCCGCTCCCATGGATTCCGTGGAGACGATATAGGTGTGCAGGCCCGGAGTGGAGATGAAGTGCAATGGGAAGCCGTAACCGTCTCGCAGGCAACGCACCGCCCACAGGGTGTCGCCGTCCGTGACGATGGCGTTGATGGCGTTCCATTCATGATGCACCAGGCTGTTCCTGAGCACCCCCGTCCATAACCGCAGGCTTTGAAACTCGTCCCACCCGGTTTTCTCCATGATCTTCAGGAAAAACAGGAACAGGTACTCGGAATCGATCGGCGAGTCTGGGCATGTCCTTGGTTCGGCATAACCGGCGACAAGATTGTGGATGAGCAGGTCGAGGTCCCTCCCCCACAAACCGCCGTTGTGGATGAACAGGTACTCCTTACCGTTGAATTCACGGGAGAATGGATGAGGGTCGGCGATGTGATTGCAGCCGGATGATGCGTTCCTCAGATGGGCGATGATCACTTGCGGGAACAGCCGCGTGATGAGCTTCATGGCCGCGTTGTATATGACTTGATCCTGCCGGATGGCCACATTGGAGCGGATGGTCATGGGTTTGCCCGGCTCGCCGAGATAGCCTCCATCATGGTACTCACTGTACGCGCTCAATGACCAACCGTTGTTCTGGGGAGCAGTGGGCAGCTTGAACTTGTCAAGATAGTATTGATACTCATCCACTCGTCCGGGAACGCCGGTGATCATGCCGAACAATCGGCAGTTCTCCGGTCCCCGCGCGGTTTCCACGTTCGAGTCGCCATGAACGACAGGCAGAAGCGCAACAAGAACAAGGCATATCGCCATTGTCATCGTTGCCCGCATGATCCCTTCTTTCATCAGACCTCTCTTTAAAAACGTGTTCCATTGCATGGACTGCCGTGCACATCCCAACTACCGTATATTCAACTGGTCCGATGGATGTCAAAGCGGTCCCGGAAGTGCCGGTGAAACGTACTTCCCTGTGTCGCACGGTTGCAGCCGGCTCTTCGTATCCGACTATTGGTGACCCGCGCCGGATGTTTGGTTGTCAGGAAACCTCATCTGGCGTCGACGGATCTAATCGCGTACGGCACCATTATACAGCCATACCCTTCCAGACGCCGCTCGACGAGATATCGCCCGGTCATTCCCCGCCCGTGGCCGTGCGTCGCCTGCTCTCGAGAGATACGCACCGGTTCACCGGTGAGCAGTTCCTGGCAGACTCCCGGCAATTGCAGTTGTTGATCGATCTGGGGCAGGTTGAAGCCGGGTTGCCGGATCGGCAGCGGTGACAGGTTGATCATGACCAGCACGGCCCTGCCGCCGAAATCCCTGATAAAACCAATGCAATGGGGATTAACGTCCAGCGGGTGAAAGCCGCCATGGGCCAGGGCGGGTTGGTTTTGCCTGAGGTGTATGAGCCTCCGGTACAGATTCAACAGTGAGTCCGGTTCCCGCCGCACTCGATCCACGTTTATGAGATCGTGATCGACGGGCAGCGGATACCAGCCCGCCGTGCTGCTGAAACCGCCATTCTCACCGGCGGTCCATGGCATGGGTCGCCGTAACTCAGGATCGGGTTTGTCCCCCGTGACGCCCAGTTCTTCTCCGTAGTAGATAAAAGGCACTCCCGGCAGGCTGAGAAGCAATGCCGCGGCTGCCCTAAGCCGGCCGGGTTGCGCTCTCAGGACGGTGGCTGTCCTGGGCTGGTCATGATTGGACAGGAACGTGGCGAGGTAACTCCAGTCCGGCGTCGTATGGCCCTGGCGGGCAAGGAGCGCCAGGAGGTCCTCGCCGCTGCCTCGCAGCATCGCCCCGAGCATCGCTCCAGCCCGGTCGAAATCGAAACAGGAGTCCATTTCGTTTCCATTGCCGCGGTAGTGCATCATCACGTCCTGGCTGGTCCATGCTTCACCCGCCAGGTAGCAATCCGGGTTGACCTGTTTGCAGGTCTCGCGGAATTCACGCAGCAACCGGTGCGTGTCCGGCGTATCGGCGGTGCGGCCCGGTCCGTCTTCCACCAGGTATCGGATCGCATCCAGCCGGAAGCCGTCCACGCCCTTCCCCAGCCAATATCGGGCCACCGCGAACAGGTGTTCCTTCACGTCTTTCCGCCGCCAGTTGAGATCGGGCATCTGGGGACCGAAGGCACCGTAGTAATAGCGCCGATTGCCCTCGATGGGATGCCAGACATTGAACGGTGCGCCTCCGCCCCACGGGAAGCCATATCCAGACGGCAGATGATCCGCCCAGATGTAGCGCCTGCCCTCGATGGATGTCGGTGCGCGTTTGGCCTTGATGAACCAGGGATGCTCGTCGGCGGTATGGTTCAACGGCAGGTCCAGCAGGACGCGCAGGCCCCGCTGGTGCGCCGCGGCCAGGAACCGCTCGAAGGCATCGTCGCCGCCGTATGCATCGGCGATGTGCAGGTAATCTTTCACGTCGTAGCCATGGTAGCTGGCGGCCTCGAATACTGGCATGAGCCACAATCCCCCCACTTCGAGGTCTTCTCCT
>JAFGDC010000583.1 GCA_016932295.1 candidate division CSSED10-310 bacterium | reverse complement strand
GCCAGAAATTCGGCATGGAAATGCCGAGAAGGGCGAACAGCATGCCGGCGCGATCCATGCGGCTGTTGACCTTGACGGCTGACAGGACACCCAGGGGGATGGCCAGACAAACCGCCACCGCCATCGCGGCCATAGCCAGTTGAATGGTGGCTGGAAACCGTGACAGCACCAGGGTGACAACCGGTTGCCTGCTGATGATGGAACGTCCCATGTCACCGCGGACAAGGCCGCTCAGGAAGCGGCCGTACTGCACCGCCAGAGGGAGATCCAGGCCGAGGGCCCGGCGCATCTCCTCCACGTGCACCGGAGCGGCGTTCTCGCCCAGCATGATCTGAATGGGATCACCCGGGATGAGGTGAATGAACAAAAACACCAAGGTGGCCACTCCCAGCACCACCGGGACGGCCAGGATCAACCGTTTGCAAACATACTTCCGCATGGCTACAGGAAATGGACCTGCGCCAGCGAATCCAGATCACCGGCGGGGAACAGCTCGAATCCCGACAGGGCGGCCGGCATCACGGCCACGTTTGTCTGGTGCCAGAGACTGATGTAGGGCAGTTCCAGGGCAAGTATTTCCTGCGCCTCCCCATACAATTCGATCGCCTCGGCCCGATCGAATGTGCGCCGCGTCATCTCCAGCAGGTGATCCAACCGCTGGTGCGAAAACCGACCGCGATTCCGACCGTCCGGCGGCACCATGCTGCTATGGAAAATACTATAATAGATGTCCGGATCGGTGATCCCGACCCAGCTTAACGAGTACATCTCGAAATTCCCCTGCAGCACATCTTCATAGAACGTCGCCCACTCGTACGACCGAACATCCAACTTGATTCCCACCGCTGCCAACTGCTGCTGGAATACTTCCGCCAGGCGCTTTGTTCTCTTGTTCTGGGAGCATTTAAACGTCACCGCGAAGCGGAACCCGTCACCGTCCGGGTGATAACCAGCTTCATCCAACAGCGCCTCCGCCTTGGCCGTGGAATACTCGTAGTCAACTACCCGTCGGTATGCCCAATGTTCCGCCGGCAGCAGCGATCGCGCCTTGACCGCCAGGCCGCCCAGCACGTGCTCGATGATGGCATCACGGTCTATGGCATGGGCGATGGCGCGGCGAACCGTTTGGTCAGCCACCGGACCATTGGCCCGCATATTGAAGCCGATATACTGATAGTTCGTCCCGGGCGCTTTCATCACCCGCCACTTTCCAGTATCTTCGAAGCGCGCCAGGGCAGTCGCTGGAATATCATTCTGCACGAAATTAATCCCTCCCTTTTCCAACTCGAACACCCTGATGTTGTCATCCGGCACGATTTTGAAGGTGAGAGCGTCCAGGACAGGGCGGCCGGCAAAGTAACCGTCCGCCGCCCCAAGACGAACCTGCTCCTCGTGCTCCCAGGAAAGAAACACGAAGGGACCGCTCCCCACCGGGTCCCGGCCGAAATCCTCACCGGCCCGCTCGCCATGAAGACGCGGCACAATCCCCATGACCGCATTGACGAGAAACGGCGAAAACGGCTCCCGCAAGTTGAACCGCACCGTGAAACGATCCGCCGCGGCCACCGAGTCCACCATCTCGTAGGCGGCGCGCTTTGGGGAATTGAATTCCGGCGACATAAGGCTCTGATACGTGTACACCACGTCATCCGCGGTCACCTGCGATCCGTCATGAAAGACGGCATCGTGCCTCAGGTGAAAGAGATAGGTGCGAGCATCAGGCATTTCCCATGATTCCGCCAGGTCGGGGACCAGGTTGGACGAAAGGTCTTTCTTCACCAGGCTGCTGAAAATGAGCTGACTGATCCTGGCCGAAACGACATCGGTCGCCATGCGTGGATCAAGTGTCAGTGGATTGCTCGGTACGCCGACGACGAGTTCATTCCGTGGCACCGGGGATTGGCCACAGCCGGTCAGGAGCACACTCAGCGCCATCAGAACCATCAATCGCTTCTCCGCCATTCTATCCCTCCTTTTTCGAATTGGCCGGGATTCCCGTCGCTCTCATCCCGCCGGTCAATACCCGCCCCACCGCCGCCAGGCTGGCGGCGCCGTCATCGGCGGCCTGAATCCAGGCCGCGGACGGCGGTATATCCGGAAAATCAGCCGGAGCGCCGAGTGACACGATCACCCACCGGCCCCCTTCTTTCAATATTTCATGCCACGTACGCGCCGACGTTGGATCCATGAAGAGGTTTCTGACCAGCAGGATGGACACCTCCGCGGGGTCCGGCGCCCCACCGGGATGTGCCTGCTCGTCCACCGTCACCCGGTACCCTGCGTCTCTGAGTACATCCGCCAGGACGGTCACCGCCGGCAGCCGGCTTACCGCCACCGGACTGAGCATTTCGGGCACCACCCGCAGGACTCGCAAGGGCGCCGACATGGGTAAGGGCAGCACCCCCATGCGATCACTCGCCACCGCTACGGCACGGGTGGCGATTTCCGCTACCAGGGTGGCGGCAGGCGGTGGCGGCAGCGGTGGAGATCGATCCGCAATCCAGTCCCGCAGCGCGGTGAGTCGTCCGGCGGCATCGTCCAGGCGATCCGCCGGGACAGCCGCCATTCCCGCGGCCACCTCGCCCATGACTTCCAGGCACTGTCGCTGAGGCGTGCAAACCAATGCCAGGTCACATCCGGCGGTGATCGCCGCAAGCACTGCCCGGGCTAATCCCAACCGTCGCATGGCACCCATTTCCAGCGCATCCGTCACCACCGTTCCGGTGAATCCAAGGCGTTCCTTCAGCAATTGCCGGACGATCACGAGCGAATGCGTCGCGGGAACCCGGGAATCCAGGCGTGGGTAGCGCACGTGCGCGGTCATCACCAGCCGGACCCCGGCCGCCACCGCGGCGCGAAACGGCACCAGCGCCCTGGCCTCCAGCCGCGCCACGGACAGGTCCACCACCGGCAGGTCATGATGACTGTCAATAGTGCAATCACCCAATCCGGGGAAATGCTTGGCGGTCGCCGCGATACCCTGCCGTTGATAGCCATCTATCATGGCGGCGCCAAGCTCCGCCACCCGCGCCGGATTCTCTCCGAATGACCGATTGAACAACTGCGGATTGGCCGGCATGTCCAGGAGGTCGAGCACCGGG
>JAFGDC010000065.1 GCA_016932295.1 candidate division CSSED10-310 bacterium | reverse complement strand
GTCCTGGAAGGCCAGGGTACGAGTGCGACCGTGGTGCAGGCCGCGGCCTCCCCGGAAACCGCCGGCGACCGTGTGATCTCGGTATCGGCGGGCGTCACCGCGACCATCCGCGACCTTACCTTGCGCCACGGCTATCGAACTGGTTCGCCGGCACAAGGCGGAGGAATGTATAACGATGGAAACCTGACATTGTCGGCGGTTCGGTTGGCCGCAAATGTTGCACGTGGGGATTACCACCAGTGGGACCCCGGCTGCGGCGAGGGCGGCGCGATATATACCAACGGGACTCTGTCCATGGATCTTTGCATGCTGGACGGGAACCAGGCATACGGCGGTGACGGACCTGAAATGGCTGGTCGCGCATACGGCGGCGGCATATACAATAACGGCACGCTGAACGTCACGGGTTCGACCCTGGATGCGAATCTCGCCAGGGGCGGAAACGTGGACGGCGAGTGGGGATTCGAAGGCGGCGAGGCGATGGGCGGCGGAATTTACAATGCCATGCACAAGGATATGGTGATCACCGCCAGTACGGTAAGCAACAACGAATCCCGCGGCGGTGACAGCAAGCAGATGGGCGGATTCAGCCAGGGTGGCGGGATCACCGATTGCAACGTCGGCGGTGACAGCGGCAGCATCACTATCGTCAACTGCACCATCACCGCCAACGCCGCCAATGGCGGCAACGGCAACATGTCCCCGGGAGGCGCTTACGGCGGCGGCGTCAAAGGCGGCGAGACCGAGGTCAACATCATCAGCAGCACGGTTGCGTTCAATTCCTGCAACTATAATGGTGGCGGCGTATACTCCGCCACGGGATGGAACGACCAGGGACCAACCCTCAAGAACTGCATCCTCTGCGGGAACCAGGCGACATACGGTGGCCAGGACATCTGCAACAATGTGCAGTCTCGCGGTTATAACCTGGTGTGTGACGTATCCGGAGGCAACCTCGATATCGATGGTCCCCTCAATACCGGTGAAGGCAACATCACCGGCCAGGACGCTCAGCTTCAGCCGTTGGCCGACAACGGCGGACCTACCCTGACCCATGCCATTCAGGAGGGCAGCCCGGCGCTCGATGCGGGAACCGGTTCCGGCACGCCTGACACGGACCAGCGCGGCGTGAGTCGTCCGCAGGGTGATGCGTATGACATGGGGGCATATGAACTGATTCAGAGCACCCCCACCCCGCTGCCCACCGATACTCCCGAACCGATCCCAACACCCACCGCCACCGATACGCCCTCGCTCACCCCCACGCTGACAGCCACGTTCACCCCGACGCTTACAGCCACCATGAGTCCCACCTGTTCGCCCACTGCTTCCCCCACCTCATCACCGAGCCCCACCAATACACTGTCGCCAACCATCACCACTACCCCAACCGTCACTCCGTCACCCACTCCGGCGCCCGTGCCCGCCACCGGTCCGGCCGGCGCCGCCTTGCTGATTGTCCTCATGGGAATACCAGTGCTGAGTGGTGTCCGCAGAAAAAGGTGACCGGTATCCCGCTCACATGATGCGACAGGGGTTTTGAAACGGCCAATCGTCCATTCCAACAGGCTGCCGGATCGAACCGGCTTGACTCTTGTCCGGAGGCTTGAAATCATCCCTGGTGGTGCAGGGTGGTACTGTAACGATCATGTGATGGGAGGTATCTGTCATGGATACATTGGAAGCTATCTTCACGCGTCGGAGTATCAGAAGGTACGAGGATCGGCCGGTGCCGGACGAGCAGGTGGAAACCCTGCTGCGGGCAGCCATGGCGGCGCCTTCGGCGGGCAATCAGCAGCCCTGGCATTTCATCGTCATCAGGGCCCGGTCGCTATTGGCCGCGATTCCCTCGGTGCATCCTTATGCCGCCATGACCCCAAATGCGGCCCTGGCCATTTGCATCTGCGGTGAACTCACCCTCGAGCGCCATGAGGACTACTGGGTACAGGATTGCTCCGCCGCGACCCAGAACCTTCTCCTCGCCGCCCATGCCATGGGATTCGGTGCGGTCTGGCTGGGGGTTCATCCGCGCGAACAACGAGTGAGGGCCATCAGAAACCTGCTTGACATGCCCGATACGGTGACGCCGCTGGCCATCATCGCCATCGGTTGGCCAGCGGAGGCCACGAGCGCGGTGGACAGGTTCAAACCGGAGCGCATTCACCGTGACCGGTGGTAGTGAGACGATCGCAGCCCATGAGCGCTTCGGACCTGTTCCCGGTGGTGGACGGTCTTGCCAGGAGTGCCGGCTGGGAATCTCCGGCGGTTGACAGAAAAACGTGGCGATACGTATGCTGTTTTGGCTCTTGACGGGAGATCGGCGACGGGCGTGCTGCGGATTGCCGCGTCACGGACCGTCGGTGGCATGAGGGTTGGAAGACTGGAGTTGACAGCCGAAATCAAGGAGGGAATCATGTCGGAATTGAGTTTCAAGGATAAGCTGCAGCAGGCTGACTGGAAAGCGGAGAAGCATGTGCCGGTGATCGAATGCCCGGAGAGGGTGAACGCCGGCGACTGGGTAACCGCCAAGGTCGGTCTCGGCAAGGCCATCGCTCACCCCAACACGACGGAGCACCATATCCGCTGGATCGAGGTGTTCTTTGCACCGGATGATGAGAAATTTCCGTATGAACTGGGGCGGTTCGAGTTCACCGCGCACGGCGAGTCGGCGAAAGGCGCCAATCAGGGTCCGGCGTACACCCATCATGAGGTGTCCTTCGGTTTTCAGATCAAGAAATCCGGAGTGCTGCACGCCCTGGCTTTCTGCAATATTCACGGGGTTTGGGAATCGGCACGGCGGATAGAAGTGGCGTAAGCGACGGCGGCCGGTTCCATCCATACCCGGATGCGCGGGTTGTCTGTTTTTGTCTTTTTATTTCCCCATCCTCACACTGCCGGAGTGGTATGTCATGATCCCGGCGGTCGGCGGAGGCGGCAGCATGGAAACAATCGCCATCAAAACCAAGAGCAGGCTGGAAATGGTTCAGATCACCTCCGCGGTCCAGGAAGTGGTGACCGCGTCAGGTGTCAG
>JAFGDC010000582.1 GCA_016932295.1 candidate division CSSED10-310 bacterium | reverse complement strand
CCTCGCAGCCGGCCGTAACGCCTCCAGTTCGAGGGTCCTCCTCCAGCTTGTCGGGATGAGTGGAAATGGTGCTGATGGCTCCTTGAGAAGGTCACCGCAGGCTCTTGCAGGTGAGGGGCTAACACCGAACCGTAGCATGTAATATCAACTTGTTAAGTCCGCCTTCCAGGGATGGGGTGAAGATCCTGAAACGGCCGTTAGTGCGGGATTGAAAAGGCAATGAATTCAATGGCAGGGGTGGGGTAAAATAGTTCTTTTGTCCTCATTGAAGCTTGGACCACAGGAGCTTGTGAAGATCGCAAATGGTTCGCCTCCCCAAATCCACCGTCCGGGTGCGGGTGGGAATCCGTCATGACCGGCTGGCGACGGGGACTCTGGACGGGGTATGATGAATCCGGTTTCGAGTTTTGTGTGGCAAGCGCTGACGGCAGGATGACATGGCGTTGCCCAGGTTGGTCGAAAAGGCTTTGACTTGACAATTGAAGCCACCTTTACTACCAGAATAATGGTGTATTAATGAAAGGTGTGAGAAGGAGTTTCTCCAAGGAGTAAAAAATGACGCGAAGTGTAAAACGGGTTTTCCTGCCCTTACTGCTGTGTCTTATAAGCGTTGCCGCCCATGGTGAATGGGTTCCGTTCACTGGTGATGCAGCGGGGACGGGGCCGCAATTGACCCTGTTGGAATCCTCCCCCGACCGGGTGGTGGTGGAATACCGAGTCCCCGGCATGTGGGCGGATCAGGTCACGTACGAGGGGCGTGAATTCGATACGCTGACCATTCCCGGCGAAGGCGTGCAGCGGCTGCTTGGTGAACCGCAGGTGCCGGTCACCGGCCGCTTGCTGGCCATTCCCGACAGTGGCGACGTCTCCGTTCGGGTATTGGAGAAGCATGGTATCGAGATGGCTGGATGGATGGTGGCGCCGGCGGTGCGGCAGGATCGTTGTGGTGAGCCGCCGGAGTTCATCATCGATGCAGGATTGTACGCGTCGGATAAACCGTATCCGGCGGCGCTGGCGGAGCTTGGCAGACCATCCATCTGGCGCGATTACCGGACGGTTCGACTGCAACTCAACCCGGTGCGCTTCATCCCCGCTGACGGTCGTTTACTGATCACGGATTATCTCAAGGTGGAGATCCGGTTCGACGGGCGCGTGGGAGAAAACGAGAAGACCAGGGCTGCGGCCGGGATCGCCCCCGGTTACGCCCGGTTATATGAGCGGCTGTTATTGAACTACAATAGTTACAGGCGGGACGAGATCGATCCTGAGCCGATGCTCATCATCTGTTACGATGCGTTCATCGCCAATGTGCAGCCCCTGGTGGACTGGAAGCGGGCGAAGGGCCTCGACGTAACCGTGGCACCGCTCTCCACGGTGGGTTCGACGGCGGCAGAGATCAAGGCGTACCTCCAGGATGCGTATGACACCTGGCCGATCACGCCGGTATACGTCCTGCTGGTGGGTGATTCCCCGCAGATCCCCACTAATTACGGTATCGAAAACTGCGCCTCAGACTACATGTACACGACGTTGGAAGGAGGCGACATAGATTCCGATATATTGATCGGCCGCCTCTCGGCGCAAACCGGCGCCCAGGTGGACAACCAGGTGGCCAAGATCGTCAACTACGAGATGTATCCGGATGCCGCCAGCGATCCCATGTTCCATGACAAGATGACCGGCATTTCCTCCAGTTCCAGCGGTCCCGCCGGTGTCAACGACGACACGCGGCTGGATCGGATCAGGACCGCCTGGCTGGGTTGGGGCGTGAGTTCGGTGGATCGGCTTTACGTGAGCAACGGCGGGGCCACGGTAGCCAATGTCACCAACGCGGTGAACGAAGGCCGGGCGTGGTTGACCTACATGGGTCACGGCAGCGGGTCAAGCTGGTCGACGCCCTATTTCACCAATGCCCACGTCGATGCCCTGGAGAACGGCGACCGCCTGCCCGTCATCATGGATGTGTCGTGTCTGAACGGCGGTTTCGCCGGCAGCAGCGACTGCTTCGCCGAACACTGGATGAAGAACGGCGCCGCCGATGATCCCAAGGGCGCGGTGGGGATGTACTCCTCTTCCACCAGCACCTCCTGGGATGAATCAGCCGAGTTGGGGGAGGGGGTGACCTATGCGTACGTGGACGATGGCCTGTACGCCTGGGGCGCTGCCGCGCAGGGCGGCATGCTTTACCTGGAGGCGCAGATGGGAACCGGCAGCAATGTGCTGGAAGTCTTCCAGCAATACGTGTTGTTCGGTGATCCTTCCATGCTGGTCTTCACGGATGTGCCCGATGTCCTGACCGTGTCCCACATGCCCATGGTGCCGATCGGCAGCGTGCCGGTTGAATTTTCCGTGCTGAGCGGCGGGGCTCCGGTGGCCGGTGCGCTGGTCTGTGCTTCCAAGGAAGGTGAATTCACCACGGTGGGCCGCACCGATGCGGCCGGCTTGGTGACCTTGACCATGGCGCCGCAAACCATCGGCGATATCGATGTCACGGTCACCTCGGTCAACGCCGCACCCTATATCGCCACCCTCACGGTCCAGATCAACGGCTGCGGCGTGGTGCTCATGGACAAGAGCCTGTATGCCTGCGATCAGGATGTGGCCATCACTGTCTGGGATGCTGATCTCAATGCCAATCCGGCCGCGGTGGATACCGCCGAGGCTGAAATCTACAGTGATTCAGAGCCGGTTCCGGAAGTGGTGTTGTTGACCGAAACCGGTCCGGATACCGATGAATTCTCTGGTTCCATCACCCTGTCCGAATCACAGGGCGGCGCCGGCTACCTGCTGGTGAGTCATGGGGACGACATCACCGCGGCGTATCACGACGCCGATTGCGACGCGTCGCCGCAGGACGTGTTCGATTACGCCGTGAGCGATTGCCAGGGACCGGCCATCAGCAGCGTGGTGTTCAGCGACGTCCTCGACACGACCGCCACCATCAACTGGAGCACGGATGAGGAATCATCGAGCATGGTGTACTACGGGCTCACCATTCCGCCTGCCGGGGAGTTGGCCGACGCCAGCCTGGTGACGGATCACGAGCTGGTGCTGGAGGGGCTCACGAGCTGCAGTAAATATTACTTCATGGTGGTTTCTGAGGATGCATCGGGTAATGTGGCGATCGATGACAACGACGGCGCCTACTACTTTTTCAATACACTGGGCCGCTTCATGCTGCTGGAAGAGAACATGGACGATGATCCAGGATGGACCATCACCGGCGGCGAATGGGACTGGGGTCAGCCCACCGGCGGCGGCGGCGCTTACGGGGAACCCGACCCCACCGCCGGTTACACCGGTGACAACGTCTATGGTTATGACCTCAATGGTGACTATAACAACACCATTCCCGAGTATCACCTGGTGACTCCACCCATGGATTGCAGTTCGGCGACGGGAACCTCCCTGAATTTCTACCGCTGGCTGGGAGTTGAAACCCCCACGTACGATCACGCCAGGATAGGCATCTCCACCGATGGCGGCACCTGGACAACGATCTGGGAGAACAGCGAAACGATAAGCGATGCCGACTGGGTATACCAGGAGTACGATATTTCCGCCTATGCCGATGGTGCGGCGTCGGTTTCGCTGCGCTGGTCCATGGGACCCACCGACACCGCCTGGACCTATTGCGGCTGGAACATCGACGATGTCCAGGTGTCGTATCTGGCCCCCTGCGACGTTCCCGTCATCGTCCACGAATCCCATGTCATCGATGACAGCAGCGGTGACGGCAACGGCCAGCCCAATCCCGGCGAGACCATCGACATGCCCCTGACCGTTTACAACAACAGCAGCATCGCCGCCTCGAACATCCAGGCGCAGCTCACCACCGATTCCTCCTATGTGAGTCTCGATGTGGACAGTGTCATGTTCCCGGACCTGGCCGGCCATGCTTCCGGTGAATCCAACCCGCCGCATTTCCGTTGGAGCGTGGATCCCGATGCGCCGGACAATTCCCAGGTCCGGTTCACGGTCACCTGGTCCGCGACCGAAGGCAGCGGTTCATTTTCCTTCAATGAACTGGTGGTGGTGCCGGAACTGGTGTACACCGATCAGGTGGTGGATGACGACTCGGGCGGCGACGGCGATGGCATCGCGGATCCGGGTGAGGACATCTACCTGGCGGTCGTACTGAGCAACATCGGGCACCAGGATGCCCCGGCACCATCGGCGGTGCTGAGCAGCAGCGATCCACTGGTGAACATCACGGGAGCACTGGCGGATTATGACGACATCCCCGCCGGTGGCACCGGCTCCAGCCTGCCTCCCCATTTCGCGGTTTCCATCGATGCCGGTGCGGTTACCGGCGATGTGGTGCTGTTCACGCTGGCGGTCACCAGCGCTGCGTACGAGTGGACCATGGATTTCGAGATGATCATCGGCACCAGGCCAGTGCTGATAATCGACGACTGTAACGGCTGCGCCAGCGTAAGTGATTTCGAGACATACCTGTCGGCGGCGGCATATTCGGTGACTGTGGAAGACGAAAGCCTCACCAGTGCATCCAACTGGGGCGATTACTCGTTCCTGGTGTGGGCGACCGGTCCCAACGCGGATCCGGTGCCTGACAATCGCATTCCCGAACTGCTGGCATTCGCCGCGGCCGGTGGCCGCATCCTCATGGAGGGCGGCGAAATCGGCTATGATCATGATGATGATTCGCTCGGCAGCGATCTGCTTCACATCACCGCCTGGAACACCGACAGCTCCGGCGATCTCCAGTTGGCCATACCGGCGCATCCCATCGCATCCACGCCGTACGCGTTGCCTGCGACCATCGATTGCGATTACAGCTCGTACTACGACCAGGATTCCTGTTCCTTCGACAACGAGGTGGACGGCGTGTTTACCTGGACGAACAGCTCCTTCGGCGTGGTGGCGTATGATGACGATGATATCCCCACCAACGGCGGCCAGGCAGTGTTCTATCCCTTCAACCTGGCGTCGCTCACCAATGACACGCATGCCATGCAGTTGACCATCAATACGGCGGCATGGCTGGGCGGCGCCGGCGGCACCATACCCACCCCGACCCTGGTGCCGACCGCCACCGAGACGCCGACCCCGACTCCCACCCCCTTCCATCCCACCACGACGCCTGAGCCAACCTGGACCACCGTGCCGCCTACCGGGACCGCTGTACCACCCACTCCGGAACCCACGGCGGAGCCGACCGCGGCGCCCACGGTTGAACCGACCCCCGGTCCCATGACCATGACGCTCACTCTGAACAAGATGATGTTCCACTCCGGCGATGACTTCCTTCTGACCTGTACCATTGACAATCAAGGCACGGAAGGCACCTACGACGAATACATCGTGTTGGATGTGTTGGGCGTCTACTTCTTCTGGGACAACTGGACACAAGAGCTGGACTATCGACGCACCACCGTGCCTGCTGCCGACACGGATACCGAGACCATCCTCGAATTCGTCTGGCCCATGGGAGCGGGCAGCCTTAACGGAGTGATGTTCTGGGGTGCCATGCTCTATCCCGACACCGCCAGCCTCGCCTGTGACATTTCCAATCTCACCTTCGGCTGGGAATAGCGGGACGGCACTGACCTGCACACATGGGGCGCGCTCCGGCGCGCCCCTTACATATAGGAACGTTGGTGACAACCGCCGGAATCTTCCATCGGGGTCGTACCCGGAATCTTGTAATCTTCGCTATTGAGTGTTGATATCCAAGGTTTTATGGAGACTAATCTGGGTTTCAGTCATGTCGATTCGCCGATGTGGGCATGCCGATTGTTCCGCGGATGGCGCCATCACCCCTGAAAGTGTCCTCCAGCCCTGCATGACACTCTTCCAATCACAGGAACGGATGTGGGTGTGCCATAGTGGGTTGACAGCAGGCATCAGGATTCGTACACTCGTGGTGTAATTGGTTGAACCACTAATCGAGACAAGAGGAGAGAGGTGACCGATGACGAAACCGTTGTGTCTGGTTACCGGCGCGTGTGGATTCATGGGGAGTCGCATGGTGGAGGTATTGCACGAGGCCGGGTATGGGGTGCGGGCCACTGATCTGGAGCGCGCCTACAAGCGCGACGATCGCAAGCGCCAGTGGTATCCCAGTGTGTTGAAGGAGTTGAAGATCGAGTTCATCCCGGCGGATATTACGGATCCGCTGAGTCTGGCGTCGTTGGTTGCGGATGTGGAGTATGTATTTCACATCGCCGGGCTCTTCAATTACACGGCGCCGTATAAGGCGCTGCGCCGGGTGAACGTGGATGGCACCAGGAACCTGTTGGATGCGTTCGCCGGCAGGGAGAAGGTCAAGAGGATCGTGGTGTGGGGTGGCGGCGGTGTGTACGGAGCGCCCAGCGCCAGGGGCGGCGTGTCCTTCACGGAGGACATGGCGCCTCTGCCTGGCAACGATTACCTGCGTTCCAAGTGGGAGCAGGAGTTCCTGGTGATGGAGCATGGGCGGCGTCGGAGTATCCCATATACGATCATCCGGCCCACCACGGTGTATGGTCCGCGGCAGACATACGCGGCCGGGGGGTTGATCATGGCGGCGGCCAAGCCAATGCTGAGCATGGTGCCGGCCAATTTCACCTTCCGTATGCCCATGGTGCATGTGGATGATGTGTGCGGCGCGGCGTTGTTTCTGGCATCTCGTCCGGAGGCGGCTGGCGAAGTGTACAACGTGAATGACGACAGTCAGTTGCGAACCGTCGATTTCTTCAAGTACACGGCCAAGGTGATGAATCACGTGCCGGTGGTGCTGCCGCCGGTACCACTGAATCTGATCAAGCGGTTATTGGGTCATGCGGCGGATTTGTATATGCCGTTATGGCGGCTGATCACGGATGCGCCTGCGCCGTTGGAGAAATCCACCATCGAGTATCTTGGGGAAGACTTCCAGTACAGCAACGACAAGCTGAAGGCGTTGGGCTACACATTCAAGTACGCGGATGCCAGGGACGGTCTGCTGGCGACCCTGGATTGGTATCGCGCGCAGGGATGGCTCTAGGAGGCTCTAGGAGGGTCCATGAAAACCTATGAAAAGTTGTGTACGGCTGATTCAGCCACCCTGGAGAAAGTCATGCGGGAGGGGCTGGCGCCTGATCTGGACAGCCTCGCCGGGTGGGAATTCAAGGGGTACAATTCGCTTGATCTGACTTCATTGCTGGGATTCAGGAAATTCAAGAAGGGGTTCTACCGACGGGCGTTGGGTCGCAATGGCGATCCCGCCGGTCCGCTGGTCGGTTATAATGTGAAGATCAGGCAAAATCCATTGTTCGATGAATGGGTAGCCCTGGAAAAGAACGGCGTGCCGGTCCATCATGGATTTTACGAGGTCCATCCGGCGGGCTCGGCGGCGGCGACGGAGTATGCGGACAACTGTGTGTTGATCGATTATGGGGCTGGGGGAAATCCACCGCTGGATCCTTCGGCATTGCTGCGGGACTGCCTCGTACAGGTCTCGGCTGATGATCCGGACCTCTATCTGGGCAAGGCGTACCTTGTTCTGACTGCGCCGCTTCCGATCATCGAACTCAAGGTGCATGTGTTCGTCTCGTATTTCGTATTGCAGCGACACAATCCCGTGACCGGAAAGGATTGAACCGCCCGGCGCACCGGTCTGTTGAACCGCGTGTCCGGATACTGCGCCGGAAGTGGCGAGTAGCTCTCGCCGGAGGCTCTCAAGGCAGCCGCCGCGGGTGACATGCTTCCTCCGCTTCGGTGCCGCGGGATTGATCAGGCTCGTTTCTTCTCCTCACTTGACAGGCGGGCGGCCGATGATAAACCTGTACCCTTCGACCGGCCGGCGCGGCTGCGTCCGGCACCATTGACGACCAAGGAATGGAGTAACCATGAAGGCTTTTATTCAGGACGCCATCAAGTCTGTCCCGGCGGATTTTATCGAGGTTCGTATCGAGGACACTTCGCAGTTGAGCATTTCCTTCAGCGGCCGCAACCTGGTCAAGGCGCAGCAGACCCGCGATTTCGGCGGCTACGTTCGGGCGCTGGTCAAGGGCGGCTGGGGATTTATTTCCTTCAACCAGCCGGAAAAGTTGAAGGAATACGTGCGCATCGCCGTGGATCGAGCGGCCGGCATCGGCGGCGGCGACGCCCGTCTGGCCCCGGTTCCCATAGTGGAGAGTAAGACGGTGGTGGAACTGGATCCCGACAAGGATCCCAGGAAGGTGACCTTCGAGGAGAAGGTGGCCATGTTCCGCCGCTTTGCAGATGGGCTTCTGGCGGGGGGTGAAAAGATCATTTCCTCGGGTGTCGGGTACAACGAGGTATTCAGACACATCGTGATCTCCACAAGCGAAGGCACGTACCTTGACAACGAGGGCTTGTGGTGCGCCGGCGGCCTGAGTGCCATCGGCCGGGACGGTCCGGTGGTGCAATCGGTGCACAGCGGCTTCGGCACGCAGCGCGACTGGAGCGATATCGTGGCCGGGGAATCCGCCATAGCGGGCGTCATCAGGGATACCGAGGAGTTGCTGGGCGCCGCGCCGGTCAAGGGCGGCCGTTATACCGTGATTCTCGACCCGCGTCTGGCCGGGGTCTTCATCCATGAGGCGTTCGGTCACCTTTCAGAGGCGGATACGGTGGCCGACAATCCCAAATTGGGCGAGAAAATGAGACTCGGCACCAGGTTCGGCCAGGACCATCTCAACATCATCGATTGCGGCAACCTGGAGGATGAGCGGGGTTCGTACGCCTATGACGACGAGGGAACGCCCTCGACCCACACCTATCTTGTCAAGGACGGCATCCTGGCGGGGCGGCTGCATTCCAGGGAGACCGCGGCGCGACTGGGCGAGGCACCCACCGGCAATGCCCGTACCATCAACTACCGGTTCCCGCCTATCTGTCGCATGTCCAATACCTATATCGGTCCCGGCGGATCCTCCTTCGAGGAGATGTTGGAAGGTGTGGAGCACGGGCTCTACGTAGTGGGTGGCGGCAGCGGCAACACCTCCACCGGCCTTTTCACCTTCAATGCGGAACGGGCCATGGTCATAGAGAAGGGCAGGCTGGGCGGACTCGTGCGGGATCTGATGCTCACCGGCAATGTGTTCGAAACAATGGCTGACATCGACATGGTGGCCGGGGACCTGAAACGGTCGCGCTCGGGTTATTGCGGCAAGAGCTACGGCCAGCGCATGCAGTACCCGTTGATGGTCTCCATGGGGAGCCCCCATATTCGCATTCAAAATGTGCTGATCGGAGGATGCTGAGATGGAACGCATAGTGGAACTGGCAAGTAAAGAAGCGGACAGCGCCGAGGTGTTCCGGATAGAGCGCAGCCAGATACCGGTGGTATTCAAACACGGCAAGGTGGCAACGGTTGAGCAGGACGAATCGGTGGGAACCACGCTTCGGGTGATCAAGAATGGCCGGATTGGATTTTCCGCCACCACCAAGCCGGATGATGCCAGGGGATTGGTGGACCGGGCGGTGGCCGCGGCCGCCGTGGGACCTCGCGGGGAACTGGCCTTCCCCGGTCTCGAGAAGAATTTCGGCAAGGGGCAATTCTATGACAAGGATGCAGCGGCACTCACTCCGAAAAAGATGATTTCCATAGGCAAGGAGATGTTCGACATCATCCGCACCGGAGTGCCGGAGCTGGAGACCTCCGGTGATGTTTCAAGGACCATTGAAAAGATCACCGTCATGAACAGCAACGGCGGCAATGTGAGCTATAGCCGCACGGCGTTCCAGGTGTTCATCTACGGCCTGTTGGTGCAGGAAGGCGGCCGGGCCGAATTGGAGCATACCTACGCCTGCACCAATCTTGCCGGCGATCCCCTGGAGATGGCCAGGATGGCTGTGTGGCGGTTCAACAATTGCAAGCGAACCGTGCCCATGCCGACGAGGTACATGCCGGTGATCTTTACCAGTCTCGCCTTTCGGGGACTGTACGTGCCCCTCTTCGTAGGGCTGAACGGCCTCAACGTGTTTCGCAAAACCTCGCGGCTGGCGGATATGATCGGTGAATCCATCGCCGATGAACGGTTTACGCTTGCCGACGATCCCACCATGCCTTGTCTGACTGCTTCCGGTCCCGTTGATGACGAAGGAACGCTCACGTCACGGCGGGAGCTGATCGCCGGTGGCGTGTTGCAGGGGTATTTTTATGACCTTCAGACCGCGGCCCGGGCCGGAGTTGCGTCCACCGGCAACGGTTACAAGAAGGGATCGCTGTATGAACCGTTTCGGCTGGACGTACCGCCTGCCTGCTGGCCGAGCAGCTTCGTGGTGACCCCCGGGGAGGTTTCCATCGAGGAGATGATCGGCGGTATCGACGAGGGTCTGATCGTCGACGACGTGATCGGCGCGGGGCAGGGTAACAGCCTCAACGGCGAGTTCGCCATGAGCGTGTCCCTGGGATACAAGATCGAGAATGGCGAGATCTCTGGCCGGGTCAAGGATGTGATGGTGGCGGGTAATGTATACGAAATGTTGAAACGTATCCGTCACATCGGAGACAAGCCCGTCTACGAGGATACCCTGTTCGGGCGCTACTATGCGCCGTGGATGTGTTTCGACGATGTGAGCGTGGCGTCGAGCTGAGCCGTCCCGGGGTCGGGATTCCGGCGCATGCCCCGAAGACGATGACGGCCGGCTCCGCGCGTGTCGCGAAGCCGGCCGGCAAGGGATCTCAGTTCTTCTTCAGACCCAGGATATAGGCTTCGATTGTTTCGAACACCCGACCGGCTTCCAGGTCCTGCATCATTTCGTGTCCGGACTTCTCGAACCAGACGAGCTGTTTGACGGTGGACGCAACGGAATCATGTATCACCTGGGCGGAAATCGGCGCCACGACTTGATCCTTACGCGATTGAAGGATGAGCAACGGGGTTTTGAGTGTGGGGAGATCGGCCTCGATGTGCCCGGCGTATTCCAGCAGGGAGGCGAATGCCTTGGTGGGGAATTTCCTGTAATTGCGCGAGTGTTTCTTCAAGGACTTGTCGTTGAAGGATTCCGGGCTGGGCCAGAAGGTCACCACCTTGCTGAGCAGCGGCGTGAGGCCGGAGAGAGGATTTTTGAAACGCAGGGCGGCTGCCACGGTGACCACCGCGGCGGTGGTCTCGGGATGTTTCATGCCCAGTTCCAGCGCCACAAGTCCACCCATGGAGAGACCCACTACCACCACCCTCTTCACCTGTTTGCCCAGCTCGAGGTAGGCGTTTTCGGCATCGGCGTACCAGTCCCGGTGGGTGACTCCCTCCAGGTCCGCCGGGGTGCCGCCGTGGCCGCGCAGTATAGGCATGATGAAGGGGATGCCGTTGCGGCGCAGGTAGGGCGCCAGGCCGTCCACGGTGCGGCGGCTGGAGGTGAAACCGTGCAACACCAGGGCACCCACTTCATGGCTGCCCGCAGGCAGATACCGCAGGGGCTGCTCTTGTTCCCACGGTGGTTCGTGCAACGGCACCTCGTAAGGAATATAGGAGCGGCTGAAATCAACCTGGGCGGAAATGGCCAGCATGACCTGCTTGGTCAGCGCCTGGAGATCCTCACGGGTAAGCGTGTCATACTCGCGATTCGAAAAGACGATGGGCTCGCCGATGGAAATGCTGATGGGGGCCGGTTTGGGAATGGGAAGCTGCTCCAACCGGGGATAAGCTTCCGGCGGGAACGCCTGGCCGGTGCCGGAGATTCCCACCGGTATAATGGGCACGCCAGCCTGGATGGCGGCGCGCACCACGCCGGTCTTGCCCTTCAGCAGCCCGGTATCCGGTTCGACGGCCGAACGGGGAATATCTTCCTCGCCGGGGATGGTGCCTTCAGGGAACATGGCCACCACCGTGCCGTTCTTGAGCGCATCGATCAAACGCTGCATACCCTCCTGGTCACCACCCCGCTTGATCATCAGCGTATCGTTCAAGGCCATCATCTGGCGCAACAGGGGGAACTCGAACAGCATGGCCTTGGAAAGGAACCTGACGTCTATGGGCAACCCGCAGGCCAGAACCTGTACATCCAGCCAGCTCTGGTGATTGGCGGCCAGCAGATAACCGCCCTCCTTCGGCAGATGCTCCAGGCCTTTCACCTCCAGTTTGTTCTGAAGCTTGAAATTCACCAGCATGAGCTTCTTCATCGTATTGATGAGCCTGGTCCTCACGGGATCATACAGGTGCAGCTTCTTGAGCAGCGAGAGATGCAACTCCAGCAGTTTATCGGCCGGCAACAAGGCTGTATTGAGCAACTCATATCGTTCCATAGATACCTCCATGTGGTTCTCGCGCAGGGTTCTGACGGCGCCGCCGCATAGTGCCGGGCTGCGGTCATAACGCGGCGCGCCATTCGCGCCATTGGTGGTTCTATCGCTACCGGCGGTATCTGTCAACAGGATAACGCGCTGCGGCAAGCGTCGGCGGCGACGGGAAATCGGTGAGACCGGGATCAGAGATTCGGGAGGTCCAGGTTCGGACCCAGGCACCATCTTCCGTC
This sequence comes from candidate division CSSED10-310 bacterium, assembly GCA_016932295.1. The sequence continues at coordinate 6,335 of JAFGDC010000582.1, read as the reverse complement.
CAGGTTGTCCCGCAGGATTGCCAGACCTTCTTCGATTTGGCCGGGTGAGTATATTCCGTCAGCATCTGACAGTGCCTCCTCCAGCAATCGCACCTCCAGTCTGATGGTGCCGTGCAGGAGTCGTTCGATGGTGTGGACTTCATCAGGACCCATGGCTTCCAGCAGGTTTCTCACAAAGGTGGCGACCATGGCGGGTTTGTGCCTGAGAACCCAACCGAGCTTGTGATGTCGCGCCGCCATGCCTTCGCCGCCTGCGTAGCAGAAGGCCGGGATCCGTCCGGTGACCTTGTTTTCCACGAGGCTGGCGAAACCCAGAATGGTGATGTCGCGCCGGCGCAACAGGTCGATGAGCGCTTCGCCCGGCTCAGGTTGACCGTAGCGGCTGGCAATGCGGCTGTTGATGGCGGTAAAGGCGCCCCAGACGAAGGCGGTGCCTTTTTCGAGGCGGCGTTCGAGTAATGGGCCATGGCCGGGCAGGCCGCCTCCGTAGTTGGCGAACACGGTGCCGGCGCCTATGTTGGTGACATTGGGAATGCCATCCAGTTCTCGGTACGAGCCGTCCGCGTCGATGATGGGCCAACGGCAGGGGGCGATGAGGCTGAGGTACGATGCGCCGTGTTCCGACACGAACCAGTCGCCCAGCACGCTTTTGGATACCTCGCTGCCCAGGCTGACCCGCCGGCCCGTAACGGTCAGGGTGAGGTTGCTGAACCGGCGCAGGTCGTTTTCCTCGCCTACGACGCTGTATTCGATGTAACTGTGGGTGCCTGAGGAACGGGCGCCGATGGAAGAGTTGAGAATATGGCAGTGCCGCAGGCTCGCGCCGGCCCCGATACCGGTCATGGCGCCATGTACGCGCTGATCGAAAAAGGACCATTCCCTGGTGTGGTTCGGGTCATACAGCACCGTGCAGTGACAGAGATCCACGTTGTCGCCGATGACCAGTGGTTCGCTGCCCAGGTTGCGGAGCAGCGTGAACCCGATTCGGCAGTTTCTGCCGATGGATACCGGTCCTTCGATGATGGTGCCGGGCCAGGCCGCTCCCTGGCGAGTATCTTCGTTTACCATGGTGTCCACCTCCCGCCGTTCGGTGATATAATAGCGGCGCAGCCGCACCTTTGCACACAGATTCAACTGTCGCGACGGGCTGATCGATCGCCGCCGCCGGTTCAAACCTGCTTGCGTGTTCCTCCACCCTGTTTTAAGGTCCTGTGATACAATTCGTCTTGACCGAAGGCGTCGAGAAGGAGGCAGGCATGCGGGCATGGTCTGGTGTGATGCGCACGGCACTGGTTCTGGTCCTGGTTCTCGCGACCAGGGGCATGGCTCGTGATGTTCGGCCCAGAACCCTGTACCTGGCGCTTGATGCCATTCCATATGAGACCGTGAAATGGATGATGGACCATGGGAAGCTGCTGCCGGGTTTCGAGCCTCCCGCGGCCCTGGTCTCCACGTTTCCCTCCTTCACCACCGTGGCCTTCACCGGGCTTATGGAGCCGTTCGGCGTGACGGCGGCACCTGGTTATGAAGCCAGATTCTTCTCTCGGGACGATAATCGGATCATGGGCGGGGGACCGATCAGCTATCATCGCATTCCATTCGATTGGCGCGACGTGTGGGATTGGAGTTTAAAAAGCATTATCCGGAAGGGATGGATCTACCTTGATCCCTTTGATATGGCCTCCCACGAGTTGTCCGCCGCGCTCGCTGCGTTCGAGGCAGCGCCTGACGACCAGTTCCTGGCCTATGTGATGGGTACGGATGCCATCGGTCATTTTTTTGGACACGAGGGCACGGAGCGATTCCTTCACCTGCTCGATCAGGAATTGCGGGCAATGTTGAATCGGCAGTCCGGCCCCGTGCGAGTGGTGGTGTTTTCGGATCATGGCATGAGCGAGGATGGGCCTTTTCACAATTTGAAACCCCTTCTGGAGCGTTCCATGATGGAAGCGGGGCTGACGCTTGCGGACAGCCTCGATGGCCCTCGGGATGCGGTGATGGTGCCTTTTGGACTGATCAGCTGCGCCGAAGTGTACTGTGATCCCGCCGCCGCCGATGTCCTGGCGGATGCGCTGGCGGCGGTCCCAGGTGTGGACCTGGTGATGCGGCGGGTGGATGACTTGTGGGAAATCCGCAATAGGTTCCGCGGACGGGCGATCATGGGGTTGCGCCGGGGCGGGGATGGCAACCTGTGGTGTGCGTACCAGCCCCTGGACGGTGATCCGCTGGCGTATGGTCCGGTGGTGGAGGAATTGCGGCGGACCTGCGCCGTCCGTCGCGAGCGGGAGTTGGAGTGGTTTTCGGCGGATGACTGGCTGGCGATGACCTGGAACCGATTCTATCCGGATGTGATCTTCCGGGTGGCGGACAGCGATCGTCTCGTGCGCAACCAGGCCACGGTGTTACTGAGCTGCGCGCCGGGATACGTGGCGGGAGCGACCAAGACGACGTTCGGCGCCATGCTGAGCCGGGGATGGCTGCAAGGCTCTCATGGCGCGCTGTGGTGGAAGCCCAGCCTGGGATTCATCACGACCAACGATGCCGGTTGGGTCCGGCGGGATGCCTTCAGCTACCGGGATGCCCTGACGGGTTTTGCCGGGGAGTACAAGAAAGAATAGCCGCACGGACAATCCTGACTTTCATGTGGACCGCAATCCACCGACAGTATCTCCCACCAGGGCCGTACCTGGGATTGCGGAGGGAGCGCGTGGCGCCAGCGGAGGGAGCGCGTGGCGCCAGCCGCGCCCTGGTTTGAGCGGCGGGCCCCCGCCGCCATCTTGACGAGTGCGGATTGGGGATTGTGGATTGCGGATTAAGAGATTGGGGATTGCGGAGGGAGCGCGTGGCGCCAGCCGCGCCCTGGTTTGAGCGGCGGGCCCCCGCCGCCATCTTGACGAGTGGGGGATTGTTCCGAGGACGGATCTATTACCCCTGAGATGCGTCCACCAGACCTGCATGACACCACTCCCAAATATGGGCGGTGGATTTGGAGTGGACTTGATGCCTTCGAAGTTACAGTTTAAAGTAGCGTTGATGAATACAAATGCCGATATTCCGATTTTGGAAGATATCCTTTCCCTGTGCTCGTTCATTGCCGAGCATGCACCGCCGGTGGTAACGCCGAACCACGTAAGTGAAGAGGTCAGCCGCGCCCTGGGGAGCCAGCTGCAGCCCGAGCCCATGGTCTTCGAGCGTATACTGCACACGGAATACTGGCTGCAGTTTCTTTTCGAGACCTGTTTGAACTCGGGGTTGATCGTGGCGCAGAATGGTTCCTATCATGTCGGACCATCCTGCGAGTATTTTCTCAGCCTGGACACACCTTCCCGTATACGGTTCCTGGAGAGCGGTTGGATAGTGACGGAGCCGTTCAATGAATGGTGCATGATTCCACGGGCGCAGATCGAGTTGTTGAAGCGATCGAAGCTCAACAAGCCGGAATGCTGGCGCCGGTCGGTCATGGATGTGGTGGCGGGATTCCCACCCAATCAATGGGTTGCCACCCCGGAGTTGCTGGAACGATTGCGTTTCGAGCGAGTGGATTTTTTTCGTTGCAATCCCCGGCGATATCGCTTCAATCCGGCCGAAACCTGGCGCTGCAGATCGTACCTGCCCAGTTGGGAGAATAACGAGGCGCGGCTTGTCTGTTTCTTGTTGAAGTACCCGTTGCGTTGGCTGGGTTACGTGAAGGTGAGCGACGGCAAGGATATGAGTCTGGCAAAATTTATCAATCCTTCAATATATCTTTACTTGTGCAAGGGGTATCCTACTCGTTTCATGGTGACGGATTCGGGCGTGGAGGCGCGTCGTCTGGAGCGGCTCCACCGTCCGGCGCAACCCGCCGACAAGCGCTTCAAGGTGGACGGCGAGAACCGGCTCATTGTCACGGCCCGGCCCACGGAGGAGGACCGTCTGCATATGGAGTTGCTGACCGTTGAAAGTGATGGGAGCAGGAAATGTACTCCGGAGGCGGTATGGAAAGCGCTGGACGCCGGAATCGAAGCGGAATCGATACGGTATTTTTTCGAGGCCAGGGCTCTTGCCGGCGAAGAATTCCTGCGCATCCTCAAGGAGGAATGGTTACCGCGGTTCGGTGAACTGGTTATCGTGCGGTTGCCCATCCTCATCGTGGTGCGCCCCGCGAATCTGAACCGTGTCCTGGTTCGACTGGCCGAGAGTGAAATCCCTGCTGTTGCCATCAGCGAATGCGCGGTGAGCATTCCTGAAGCCGCCGGTGAGACGGCCAAGCTTGCGCTCAAGGAGTCACCCGCCATTCATGTGGACCGCTTCGGCAGCGTGGAGGTCATGCAAGCCCGCACGACGGAAGTGATGGATCGCTTTGTGGTCAGTGAACACTGGCGGGATTGCGTGGCGAAGCGCATGGGTCCGCGGCATGCCCTGTTGAAGTCGCGGGTCTGGCGTCGGTGCTATGACCTCCAGCCGAGCGGTGCTTTCTCCATCATCATGGCGGAAACCCAGAACGTGCTGGATCTGCCGGAAGGCGCTGCGATCGTGGAGTAGGTGCGGCGGATTACTGATCGTCGCCGATACCCGGCGTATCGGTCACCGGTTTGAGCGCGGTCTGGATTTTTCGGCAGATGCCCATCCACATTCCCACGTCGTAATCGGTCATACCTGCCCGGCCGAAGAGTTGCCGGATGTGCAGCATTCGGTATTCGGGATCGCCACCGACAATGAATTCCACTGCTTCCAGCAGATGTTGGAACTGTGTGAAGAATCGTTCGGTCAGGTCCGGCGCAGCCATCTGCAGGATGGGCTTGGAGGATGTGGGCCGTCGCGCGATGAAGGTTTCGTAACCAAGCAGCAGCACCGCCTGTTCGATGCTTATGTCGACGTAACTGTCGGCAATCCTCGGCAGTACAACGTGGGCATTGATGAGGTTCAGTTCCTGGGTGTCGAGTTCAGCGAGGCGTTCACCGAAGACCAGGGCGACCTTTGCATTGTCCTGCAGATCGGTCAGGAATCGTCCGGCTTCGGCGGGGGTGATCGTATTGGCGTGTGTGTCATCGGTGTCCATGAAAACGGCCAGCACCATGCCGGCGTCGGCTACCGCCAGATGCAGATCGGTATAGAGTTCAGCCGAGTCCAGCAGGTCGAGGGCGCCATGGGCCATGGCAGCGGCAGCGTTCATAAAATGCGGTGGCGGGTTCACGAGACGCAGGTGTTGGATCCCCATGTTTTTCGCTGCTCGTGCCGCCGCGCCTATGAGACCGGGCTGACGGACCTGAAAAAGCACTGCCGCAATGCCGTTCGTTTCGTTCATCGCCTCCTCCACGCCAACTATACGTGGCGTCGTGACGCCCGACAAGTCCTGCCTTTTTCCTCGTCTCACTTCGATGGCGACATGCCGGTTGCGGTCAATGACCGATGGGCACTGGATCGACGGCCTTTTCGTGGGTATGATGAAACCTTCGGGAACCAACGGGCTTTCTTCGAGAAACTCCAATCCTTCTCAGGGAACGCATCATGCGAGATGACGGCATGCGGTTGAAATACATCTGTGCGGCTGCGGCGTTGCTGGTTCCGCTGATCATCTACTGGGCTGCTTCCGCCCCCGGGGTGACCATCGTTGACAGCGGCGAACTCGCTCTTGCCGTCCATCAGTGGAGTATCGCCCACCCACCGGGCTTCCCCCTGTATACCATGGTGGCTCATATCTGGTCCCGGCTGCCGTTCGCTTCCACCGCCCGGGCCGCCAACCTGTTCTCCGGCCTGTGCGCCGCGGCGGCGGCGCTGTTGATGTGGCTTGCCGTGGTCGCCTGGCTGGAGGAGTGGGCTCCCGCCTCCCGCCGTCGGAATGTGTATCTGATCGCCTTGTCGGTATCGCTGGCCCTGGGGTTCACGTTCGTGGTCTGGGGTTTCGCCACCACGACCGAGGTTTACGGTCTCAACCAGCTATGCCTGGCCGGCGCGCTCTGGTGTTGCCTGCGGGTACGCCGCGGTGCGCGGCCGCAAGTTTGGCTGCTGGCAGCGGCCGCCTTTCTGGGCTGTGGCATGGCGGTGCACCATGTCACCGTCATCCTGGCCATCCCCGGCCTGCTCCTGTTGACCGCCGCCAATCCAGCCGCACGCAAACCCATACCGTTGCTTATCGCCGGCGGCACAGCACTGGCTATCGCCACCATTCTCTATGCCACCATTCCATGGCGCTCCGGCCTCCATCCGCTCTTCAACTGGGGCCGTGCCGATGATCTCCAACGACTGTGGTGGCACCTGTCCGGAAAACAATACCGGGCCTTCCTGGCGGCCGGTTCACCCTCCGCGTTATTGGCCCGCGCCGGCCGTGAATCCATCCGCCTGGGAAGCGCCCTGTT
>JAFGDC010000581.1 GCA_016932295.1 candidate division CSSED10-310 bacterium | reverse complement strand
TACATTAGTAACCAGTACGCGGATGCCATCGAGCGATGGGAAAAGTTGCTGGCCATCGATCCCGAATACAAGGATGCCAGGGAGTTCATACTCACTGCCCGGGGGCGGTTGGAGAAGGAACAGCAGTTGGTGCAGGTGCGCCGGGCTGCGGAAGAGGCTGACAGCGCCGGTGATTCTATTCGTGCCGGGGAAGCCTGGCGCGAGGTGCTGGAGCTGGCTCCGGGTGATGACCAGGCGCGCCGGCGGTTGGAGGAGATCGCCGCCGAGAGCGACCGGCGGCAGGTGTTTGATTCGCGCCTGGAAAGCATCCGCAGTGCGCTGACGGAAGGGCGTCTCGGGGTGGCGGAAGACGGTTTTGCGGCGCTGCGCGAATCGTTCCCCGAGGAGATGCGTGCGGGTCAAGTCGAATCATTGCAGGCCGAATTGGAGGCGGCAAGGGATCTGGAACGGCGCTACTGCGATCTGATGGGAAAGGCCGAGCTGGCGTATCTCGCCGATCAGAACGAGGCGGCGATGGACCTTTACCAGCAAGCCCTGGCGGCGAAACCGGGCGACTCGAAGGCATTGGAGGCGCTCCGGCGGATGGAGGATGAAGCCGATCGCGAGCAGAAGGAGGAGCTTCGCCAGAAGGGAATAAAACTGGCCAATCGCAAGCAGTATGCCGAAGCGCTCGAATACTGGTTGAGTGCGATCACCTCCAGCGATGATCTTTCAGGATTCGCTGAACTGATCGAGAAGACCTTCACACAAATCAGCGATGAGGAAGAACGGAATTCGTACAAGATGCAGTATGCCGTCGTCCTCGCGCGATGCAACCACTTTGATGAAGCCCTGGCTCAGTTGGCTGGTATCGGTGATGGTGAAGCGGGATTCGAAATGGCGCAGGTGCATCGTGGTACAATCCTGGCTGCTCGAGACCGTTATGTGAAGTTGTCCGCCTTGATGTCGGAAACCGAAGAATTGTTTGCAGCCTGCAGGTATGAGCAGGCGCTGCGGATGCTCGAGGATGCCCTGAAGGAATCGAGCGAGCAGGAGTTGATCGATTTTTACATCGGGATGAAGACCAGGGTCGATGAACTATTCGACGAAAAGTTGAAATTTTGCGAGGAGTTCATTGATTCGACCCAATTGGATCAGGCCGAGGGTGTATTGGAGGATCTGCGTAAGATCTCGCCGTACGATGAGCGGCTGCTTGCTACGCAACGAAATTTCACCGCACACCGGCAGGAGATGGAAGAACGAGCGCGCCTGCGCCGGGAGAAGGAAACGCGGGAACGGGCGGTCCTGGCGGAATGTGTTCAGCTCGTCGAGCATGAGGATTTTTCCACCGCTCGGAAGTTGCTTGATTCAATCCTCGAGGAGGATCCGGGTCACGAGGAAGCGCTTGCCATGTTGGACCGGCTCGAAGCCGGACAAGAACATGAGGCAGCGCCGGCCGCCGATGGGATGACCATGATTGAGCAGACTGAATCCACCAGCGCCGGTGAGCATACCAGCGCCGGAACGGATGAGGACGCCGGCGGTGGTGATGATGGGAAGACGTCGGAGGAGCAGCGCTGGTTGAACAAGGAAGCGGCCGTCGGTGGTGCCGCGTCCGTTAAGAAACCCTGGCTCAGGGTGGTACTGGTGATCCTCGTGGCGGTGGTGGGATACGGCGCTTTTATGATGTACTCACAATGGCGGGAGCGACGTGTGCTGCAATCCTTCGAACTTGGAGTGGATTACTACAACCGGGGTGCGTACGTGCAGAGTATAGCCGCCATGCAGGTGGTGTTGTCGATCGATACCGATCACGCCGAAGCCATGCTATATATCGATCGCGCCAAGAGCAAACTCTTGCTTGCCGAAGAGCAGGCGAAGAACGATGTGATCATCGCGGGACTTCTGAGTGAGGCCGATGCGCTCTATGAACAGGGCGATCTGAACGGCAGTCTCGCCAAAGTGACGGAAGTCCTTGAAATCGATCGCCAGCACTTGGAAGCTAAAAACCGGCGTGCGGTGCTGAGTATTGAAATCGAACTGGCTCAGCGGGAGGAGCGTATTGCGAACGGTTTGGAGACCGCCGGTGGGTTGATAGCGGAAAATCGGTTCGGGGAAGCCGCGGAAATCCTGGATGAGCTGGCACAGATGGATCCTGACAATGAACAGGTCAACGAGATGCTTGAACGCGCCCAGCAGAATCTCTCCGCACGCGAGGCGCAGCAGCGCCGCGATGCGAGGCTGACCACGCTGCTTGGTCAGGCGGAAAGTGAATTCAAGGCGGGTAACGTGCTGGTTGCCTATGAGCATATCAAGCAAGCCCGTTTGAGCGCTCCCAATGATTCCCGTGTAAAGGACATGTACGCCAGGATCGAGCCTGCCGCCAAGTCGATGCAGCGAGACCAGTTCATCAAGTCGGAGGAGGCTCGGTTGATGAGTCAGGCGCGTACCGCACTTTCGCGGGAGGAGTACGGCGCCGCCATGAAGGCGTTGGATCAATTGCTTGCCGTGGTGCCCGATCATGTGGAAGCGAACCAGCTCTATGAGACGGCGAAGCGCAGGTCCGATCAGCTCAGCCGCTCAGCCGAGCAGGCCAGGCAGTTGAGGGAGTATATCGAGACGGCCAGGGCGCAGATCCGCGAGGGGAAGTTCGAGGAAGCCCTGGTCTGCGTGGCGAAGGCGGAGGAAATCAATCCGGACAGCACCGAGATCAAAAGCCTTCGGGACTCAGCCCGGCAAGGCATGGCCATGCAAGACAAGACACCGCCCAACATCCAACTGCTCGACAACGGTGAGGGAGAAGTTGGGAAAGACCTGAAGGTGACCGCCCTGGTCAAGGATGATAACGCGGTGAACAAGGTCACGCTGTCCTATAAACAGAAAAAGAAAGGCAGCTATTCCACGGTGATGATGACCGCGGTCGGTGATGACAGGTACGAGGCGGTGGTTCCAGGTTCGGTGGTGGCGGCGGGAGGCATCGAAGTCTACGTGAGCGCCGAGGACAGCTCCAATAACCAGAACCGTTCAGCGGTGGTGACAATCAAGGTTGAAGCGCCGTCCCTTGCGGTTCCAGGCTTCTTCTAAAACTCTTGGACAAGTCCGGCTCCCGGTATTGGCTCGCGGCAATGGGGCGCCGCACGCAACCCAGCGCGAACGCCATTCCGCATCGTTCCGGAACGAATCGCGCGTGGATTGTGGTAATGCGAACCGCGATTCCTTGACTCGCAGCAGTGCTTTGGCTAGGATGATCTGTCAGTTTGTCTTTGGAAATCATGATGGTTTGGAACTTTAACATAACAAGGAGTGGAGAATGAAAGTTGGAACCCTGCTCATTGCGTTGGCACTGGTAATCGTGAGTGGTTCAGCCGTGGAGTCCGCCTCGCTGAGTTTCGGTTTTCGTTACTGGAGTTCATCCTGGAGTATCGATAATCAGCTCATGGAGAACCCTGGTGATACGGCGCCGGGTGGGTTTTCGACTCCTGCCTTCCTGGATGCCATCGACAGCATCGACGTTTCCGGTTCCGGTTTGTTCGGTGGCGCGCTGTCCATTGGCTTCAGCAAGCGGTTCAGTCTGAGCGCCACGTTCATGACCGGCAATTTCGATTTCGAGATCGAGAACACCGCACGGTATGAATTCGAGGAAGGCAGCGAGTACGGCTACTACGAAACGGATTTCGATATCACCCAGTCCGCCACCAGGTATGATCTCGACATCGCGCTGCAGTATAAATTTTCGAGCTATATCACGGCCTACATCGGGTACAAGACCATGGATTACACGTTCGACAAGCAGGACGTGATTCGCTCGACCCGCTGGGTGCTGCCCAACGGCCAGGTGAAGTATTCCTTCGATGCCGAGACCCAGATCGATGAATATACCGTGGGCTACCATGGACCGGGAATCGGGATAATGGGTTTCTACCTCATCCCGACGACCAGTTTTATTTATTATGGAACCGTGGGCGCGCTGCCGTATTTAATGACCAGCGGCGATATCGCGGAACGTCTTGCGGACGACGACACCGGCTGGGCCGCCAACGCGGAAATCGGCGTCGGTTTCACCTCGCCGGCTATTCCGCTCATCCCCACCCTGGGGTATCGCTACCAGACATT
>JAFGDC010000580.1 GCA_016932295.1 candidate division CSSED10-310 bacterium | reverse complement strand
GCTTCGCGGTGATGGCCGGGGTCAGGGTGAAGCCCATCACCACCTATCCGGAGGACGGCTTCCGGCTGCCGGATCGCGCCGCCTTCGAAAGGGTCATCACTCCTCGAACCAGGGCCTTGATGATCTGCAATCCGGGTAATCCCACCGGAGTCGTCTATACGCGGGAGGAGGTCCAGCGACTCGTGGACCTGGCCGTGGAAAAGGGCTTGTTTCTCATCGCCGACGAGGTGTATCGCGAGTTCATTTTCGATGGCGCCCGGCATGTCAGTGCCCTTAGTTTTCCCGAAGCAGCCGAACACGTGCTGATGGTGGACTCCATATCAAAGCGATACAGCGCATGCGGCGCTCGCATCGGCTTTGTGGTCAGCCGCAACAGGCGGATCATGGACGCGATTCTCCGTTTCGGCCAGGCGCGGCTTTGCTCACCTACGCTCGAACAGGTGGGCGCGACGGCGGCGCTGGATATGTCCGGCACGTACCTGGATGAGATGATCGGCGAATATGGCTGCCGCCGGGACGTGGTGTACGAGGCGCTCATGAAGATGCCCGGCGTGTTGTGCAAGAAACCGCAGGGGGCGTTCTACTGCATCGCCAAACTACCGGTGCGGGACGCGGAAGCATTCGCCGTCTGGCTGCTTCGTGATTTCGACGACCAAGGCGAGACCGTGATGGTGGCACCCGCGGCGGGCTTTTACGCTACTCCTGGCCTGGGAACCAGCGAGGTGCGGATTGCCTACGTGTTGAATTGCGACGCCCTGGGCCGAGCCATGGAGATTCTCGCCCGGGCGCTGGAGATCTATCGGAAGAGAGAAGAATAGGAGCGGCCGCCAATCGCCTATGCCCATGCATGACCATCGTGTGGTGAAAAGAAAAGGACAAAGTCGCGTCATCGTGGTGCGCGGCGCCCGTGAACACAATCTTTGTAATATCGATGTGGAACTGCCCCGCGACAAGCTGATCGTGTTCACCGGCGTCAGCGGTTCGGGGAAATCGTCCCTGGCGTTTGACACGCTGTACGCGGAGGGCCAGAGGCGGTATGTCGAATCGCTATCCAGCTACGCCCGGCAGTTCCTCGGCCAGATGGAGAAGCCTCACGTCGACTACATCGGCGGGTTGTCGCCCACCATTGCCATCGAGCAGAAGAGCGCCGGCTCCAATCCTCGCTCGACGGTGGGCACGGTGACGGAAATATACGACTACCTGCGGGTGCTGTATGCGAGGATCGGTGTCCAGCACTGCCACCTGTGCGGACGTTCCATCGGTTCCCAGACCGGTGAACAGATGGCGGATGCGGTGATGGCCATGCCGGATGGCACCCGTCTGTTGATCCTGGCGCCCATGACCAGGGAACGCAAGGGCGAACACCGCGATATCCTCGATCAGGCCAGACGGGACGGCTTCGTGCGGGTCAGGATCGACGGCCGCATCGCCGACCTGGATGAAGAAATCGTCCTTGACAAGAAACGGAAGCACGATATCGACGTGGTGGTGGACAGGCTGGTGGTGAGCGAGGACCTTCGAAGCCGCCTGACGGACTCCATCGAGACTGCCCTGAAACTCTCGGATGGATACCTGCTGGTGGCACCGGTGGATGGCGAGGAGCGGCTGTTCAGCGGGAAGAATTCGTGCCTGTCCTGCGGAATCAGCTATCCGCCCTTATCGCCCCAGAGTTTTTCCTTCAACAGTCCGTTGGGAATGTGCCAGACCTGCAATGGATTGGGTTTCGTCATGGAGCCTGATCCGGATCTCATCATCGCCCATCCGGAGAAGAGCATCCTGGATGGAGCGATCGGACCATGGGGCGAGTTGGACAAGAAAAAAAACAGTTGGACCTACCGACAGGTCAAGGTGTTGACCGAGCACTTCGGTATAGACTTGACCACGCCGCTGCGAGACATACCCGAGGAGAAATTGCGGATCCTCATGCACGGCAGCGACGGGGACAAGATCCGTTTCGTCTGGAAAGGCGCCAACAGCGAATTCAAGTACGACAAGGAGTTTCGCGGCCTGCTGGCGGTTGTCAGGCACCATTTTTTGAATTCCACATCCGAGTATGTCCGTTCCAAGATCGCCGCCTTTATCAGCCGGTTGCCATGCCCCGACTGCAACGGCAGGAAGTTGCGGCCGGAAAGCCTGGCGGTGTTGGTGGGCGGCCGCGATATCCATACCACCACCGCCATGTCCATCGCCGAGAGTCTGGCGTTTTTCAAGCACCTGGAATTGGGTGACGAAGCCCGGACCATCGCCCGTGACCTGTTGCGGGAGATTAACGGCCGCCTGCAGTTCCTTATGGACGTGGGACTGCATTACCTGACCCTGAATCGTGCCGCTCCCAGCCTGTCCGGAGGGGAAACCCAGCGGATCCGGCTGGCCAGCCAGATCGGCTGCGGCCTTGTGGGGGTTACCTATGTCCTGGATGAGCCCACCATCGGGCTGCATCAACGTGACAACCAGCGGCTCCTGGCCACGCTGATCAATCTGCGCGATATGGGGAACACCGTCATCGTGGTCGAACATGACCGCGATATCATGGCGGCAGCCGATTACCTCGTGGATTTCGGCCCCGGGGCTGGGATCAGGGGCGGCAGAATTGTGGCGGCTGGTCCTCTTGAAAAGCTCCTCAGTAGCAAGAAATCACTCACCGCCCGATACCTGTCCGGTGAACTCGAGATCGGCGTTCCCGCGACCCGCCGGCAGCCGGATAATGGCCGGCTCACGGTGACCGGGGCCAGGCACCACAACCTCAAGAATATCACCGTGGAATTTCCTCTCGGTGTTTTCGTGGCGGTTACCGGCGTATCCGGTTCGGGCAAGAGTTCGCTGGTGAACGAGACCCTGTATCCCGCGCTCGCGCAAATCCTGCACAGGGCGCAGGCGCGGCCGGGAGCGCACGAGGCGATTCTTGGCCTGGAACTGGTGAACAAGGTGATCGATATCGATCAGAAGCCTATCGGGCGCACGCCACGTTCCAACCCGGCCACCTATGTCAAGGTGTATGACCTCATCCGCCGGCTGTTCGCCGGATTGCCAGAGGCGAAGATGCGGGGCTACCGGTCGGGACGATTCTCCTTCAATGTAAAGGGCGGACGATGTGAGGTGTGCAAGGGTGCCGGGGTGCGCCGCATCGAGATGCATTTCCTGGCTGATGTTTTTGTCACCTGCGAAGCCTGCGGTGGCCGGCGTTTCAACCGGGAAACGCTCGAGGTGAAGTTCAAAGGGCTGTCCATCGCGGACATATTGGAGCTGGAAGTGACCGAAGCATTGGCGTTGCTGAGGCACCATCCGGCCATCCGGCGCCATCTCGAGACCTTGAAAGATGTGGGCTTGGGATATATGAAGCTCGGCCAGCCGGCCACCACCCTGTCGGGTGGTGAGGCACAGCGCGTGAAACTGGCCAAGGAGTTGAGCCGCATTGATACGGGCCGAACCGTGTACATTTTGGATGAACCAACCACCGGACTTCATTTCCACGATGTGAAAAAGTTGCTTGCCGTGCTGCAGCGCCTTGTAGATAAAGGAAATACGGTGATAGTCATTGAGCATAACATGGATGTCATCAAGTGCGCCGATCACATCATCGATCTCGGACCCGAGGGAGGTGACGGCGGCGGCCGGGTAGTAGCCACGGGTCCGCCGGAATTAGTGGCTGCCCAGGCCGGCTCATTCACCGCGCCTTTCCTCGCGCGGATCCTGGAGAACAGGTCTTGACCGGCGCCTGGAGGCGGCGCTGCCGGGTGGTGAATGAGCGGACCGGAGAGATACTGGGGAACCGTGTGGGGATCGCCGACAATTTCATTACCCGCGGCATCGGGTTGTTAGCCCGGGATCGTCTGGACGAAGGCGAGGGATTATGGATCGTTCCCTGCGGCAGTGTGCATACATTGTGCATGCGGTTCGCGATTGATATCCTGTACCTTGATAAACAAGGGAGGATTACCCGGATTGTCCGTGAATTGAAACCTTGGCGGTTGTCCTTCGGCGTCCGGAGGAGTTGGTCGGTACTGGAGTTGCCGGCCGGCGGCGCCGGTGATTGTGTCGTTGGCGACCGGCTTAAGGTCAGCACCGTGGGAGGTTCTGAAGGCATGACGGCGGGAGGCAGCGAGTGAAGATCATCCTGGCTCCCACCATCGGCTTCTGTTCCGGTGTGGTGCGGGCGATTTACAAGGCGTTGGATTGCCTCAAGCAGGCGGACGGTCCCATCCATGCGCTTGGCCCGCTCATTCACAACCCGCAGGCCGTGGATATGCTGGAACGGCGAGGCATCAGACAGGGCCGGCTCGAGGATATGGACGAGGGCAAGGTGGTGGTGCGAGCGCATGGGATATCACCCCGGCAGCGGATGGCAATTCGGGCGCGCGGATTGCGGATCTGCGACACCACCTGTCCGCGGGTGCTCAAACTGCAAGGACTGGTGAATAAGTACAGCCGGCAGGGGTATACCATCCTGTTGTTGGGAGATGAGTCACATCCCGAGGTCCAGGGAGTGATGGGGTTCGCCGCCGGACCCATTCATGTGCTGCGGGACGCTTCGGAGGTCGCCGCTCTTCCGGAGATAGAGCGGGGAGTGGTGGTCGCGCAGACCACGTTCCAGCGGGATACCTTCCTGACGGTGGCGGCTGCCGTGAAGGAGCGGGTGCGGGAGTGTTTTCAGTTCGACACCACGTGTCCGGAAACGGAACGGCGCTACGTGGAAGTCAGGGAACTGGCGCAGGAGGTCGACGCCTTGATCGTGGTGGGTGGCAGGAACAGCCGCAATACCACCTGCTTGGTGAGGGAAGGGGCGGCACAAACCAGAACATTTCACATCGAGACATTGGAGGATCTGGATCCACGGGAACTGGATGGGTTCCGGAGGATCGGCGTGGCCTCAGGCGCTTCGACTCCTTCCTGGATTGTCAGGGATCTCGTTCAGAGCCTGCGCGCCACTTCGTTGTTGGGCCGGAGCCGGTTCACGAAGACGATGACCAGGCTGGTATCGTTTCTGAGCTGGAGCGGCATCGTGACCGCGTTCGGCACGGCAGGCCTGACCTACGCGGCTGCCGCGCTGTTGGACATGGGCCGTCGCCTGGAGTTGATGCTGCTTTCTTTCACCTATGTGCTGTGCGCCTTTATGTTCAACAGGTTCATCGAGTCCCGTATCATCCACCGGGTGGTGCCTGATTCGATCAAGCCGTTTCAGGAGTATCACGGCTGCTACCTGTTGACTTCGGTGGTCTCGGGAGCGATCGCCGCGTGGCTTTCGACCCGCTTCCACCCGGTGGCGACGGGCATCACCTTCGCCTTGCTCATCGGCACCATCCTGACTCTTTTACCGTATCTGCCCGGCGCCCTGGGATTGGGTTACAGGAAGCGGCGGCTGAAGGACATCTACCTGGTGAAGGATATGCTGGTGGCATTCGCCGCCGGCGGTATCGCCGTTTTTATACCACTCTTCAGCAATGGCCCGGTCTGGAAACACGCGGTGGTGCCGGCTTTCTCGGTTATTTTCCTCCTCGTGCTGATAAGAATGTTGCTGCATGATCTCAAAGATGCGCACCAGGATCTCATCATGGGCAAACTCACGATTCCAGTAGTCATGGGTGCTGAATATTCGAAAAACCTGGTAATCCTTTTATTCGTCACGTGGGTTGCCGCCATCCTGGTGGCGGCGCCGCTTCAGCTCACAGGCCCCGCCGCGCTGGCGTTGCTGGTCTGTCCGCTGTTGCTGGGGGTGTACCTGGCGGCCGCGCAGCGCCGCATTTTTGAACAATGCCTGGTTAACGGCGTGGCGCTGGACGGCATTCTCATTCTTATGGGGGTCAGTATTGCCATGTTTGAACTTCTCGGTGGCAGGACCTGAGATGATGAGAGCCGGATTGATTGGATTGCTTGTGCTGGTACTGGCTGGTTATGTTGTCTCTGCATCCGAAGGGCGCCCCGGCGTGATAGAGGGTGTGGTGATCAATGGTACGGATGGGAAGCCGGTCAGGGGTGCGGTGTTGACCATCGACGGTACGTTGCTGAAAGCCGCGGCAGGTCGGAGCGGTGAGTTCCGGTTCACCGGATTGAGTACCGGGAAGTACCTGTTACGCGTTCAATCTAAAAATTATTTTCCAATGGAACATGCGATCGTCCTGAGTCCGGGTGAATTGCATGCCGCCATCGTTATCGAGCTGAAGCCGTATGTCTTCCAGGACACCATGGTGGTGGTTCCGGCGCCGGCGCCCATTATCAACCAGCAGCCGGAAGTGAGTGCGATCGCGGTGGAGCCGGAGGAGATAGAAAAGCTGGCGGGCGGCCTCAAGGATGTCAACAGGGTGCTTCAGACCATGCCCGGCGTGGTATCGGATTCGGACTTCTCGAGCCTCATGTATGTGCGGGGCGGCAGCTTCATCGAGACCATGAGCATCCTGAACAACTGCATGCTCATGAACCCGTACCACATGGGCGGCTTCACGACGATTTTCAACACTTCCATGATCGACGATGTGGAGTTTTCGGCAGGCGGCTTTTCCGTGCGGTATGGCAATGCCATGTCCGGGGTTGTGGATGTCTCCTATCGGGATGGCAACATGATGCGGTTCGAGGGCGCCGTCGATATCTCGATGATTGACAGCATGATGCGTCTGGAGGGACCATTGGGACCGCCCGAGACCAGTTACCTGATCGCGGCGCGGCGGACCTATTATGACCTTGTGGTCAACGCGATGGACACGGAGGATCTTACTGCAATTCCCTATTTTGGCGATGTGTTCACCAGATTGACGCATCAAGTGCGTCCCGGGCACAAGCTTTCCCTTGACCTGACCTATTATGCGGACAGCCTGCGCCTGTCCGAGGTGGATGAGTTGTCCCGCGGGGTTGATGAAGAAGGCGGCAGGGTGTTTTACAAGAACAACAATACCATCGGCATTCTGAACTATACCGGTATCCTGTCGGAATCCTGGTTGCTGCGATCAACGCTTTCCTACAGTTATCTGGATGTGGCTTCTGAGATTACCGGCAGTGATCCCATGAGTATTACGGGAGATTCCAGCTTGTGGCAATGGACATCAGAGGCGTTGTTCAGCGGGTTCGAAGGGCACGATTTGAGCGCCGGGATCCTGGCGGCACGGTTCGAAATTTTTCTTGACACGATGTTGGTGGACTTCCGTTTTGACACACCTGGCGCTCACAAGCCCGGCTACGAGAACCTGCCGGAGCTGGATCTGGATTTTCCGCGAGAGGACAGTCTGTATTGCGGAGCCTATCTTCAGGACAGGTGGGAGCTGTTTCCAGAGCGCCTCATCGCCCAGGTGGGAGTGCGTGGGGACTACTGGAACCGGAATGATGAAACGACGGTGAGTCCGCGTCTGCAGTTGACCTGGAATCCAAACCACGACGCCTCCGTCAAACTGGCCTGGGGACTGTACCGTCAGTTGCCGATGGACCTGATCAAGATCAATGAAGACTGGGGAAATCCGGATCTGGAATCCGAAACCGCGGTGCATTATATCGCGGGTACGGAGCTGCGCGTTTCGGCC
Organism: candidate division CSSED10-310 bacterium; assembly: GCA_016932295.1. The sequence goes on along the minus strand of JAFGDC010000580.1, from coordinate 7,887 downwards.
AACACCATGCTGCGTATCGAAACCTACTACAAGGAATTGGACAATCTCATCGCCAACTATGATGATCCGGAGCTGGCGCTGGAGCGCTACCTGGCGGGTGAACCGTGGTTCGATAACAGCGCCACCGGGTATTCGTATGGAGCCGAGCTGTTCTTCCAGTTGAAACCGGCGCGCCGGTTCGATGGGTGGGTGACCTATGGATACGCGGTCACCAAAAGGCACAACCCCCTGCACAGCATCAACTCGCAATGGTTTTATCCCACCCAGGATCAACGGCATACCCTGTCCTTCGCCGCCAACTATTCTCTGACCTCCAAGTGGTATCTCTCCGCCAAGTTTACACTCAATTCGGGCCGGCCTATCACCAAGATCAATTCATGGCGGGTGGAGCGCAGTGACCCCGACGATCCGGATTCCGCGCTCGTCTGGGTGGTCGATGCATACGGCGGTCTCAATGGCGACCGTTTTCCGATCTCGCATAAACTGGATATGAGAATCGAGCGGACTTGGCGATTCGACACCTGGGAATGGACGCTGCACCTGGATCTGATGAACGCCTATGACGCTAAAAACATATATACATATTATTATGACGAGGGTGAGCCGCCGGGGACGGAACCCAAGCGGGAAACAATTTATGATGAACCGATCATTCCATTCCTGGGATTGGATATCTCCTTCTGATCGCCGTGGCGGCGGCACCCCGGCCGTGAACCGAGATGGGAGGAGGGCGTGAACCGGCGCCCATTGGTCAATTCCTACTGGGTGATGCCCGGGTGTTTGCTGGCCGGTGAATATCCGGGTTTGGGTGAGCGGTCCGAGGTTCGCAGGCGGATCGTCGCCCTGGAGGATGCCGGCATCGAGCTGGTGATAGATCTGACTGAGGAGACTGAGGGGCTGCCCACGTACGAAGAACTGCTGGTTACTGCGGTTCATGTGCGCATAGCGATCCCGGATTTCTCCGTTCCGGCGTCACCTGCGGTGACCGCGACCGCGCTGGATACTATCGACCGCTTTCTGGCGGCGGGGCGCGGTGTCTATGTGCATTGCCATGCCGGGATCGGCCGCACCGGCACGATCATCGGCTGCTGGTTGGCTCGTCATGGAGATTCAGGTGACGCCGCGTTGGAGCGGCTTGCGGAATTGTGGCGGCAGTGCCCCAATTCAGCCTGGTGGAACTCGCCGGAGACGCTGGAACAAAAAGCCTATGTCAGGAGCTGGCGTGAACCGGTTTCGATGCGGGTCAAGATGCCTCCACCCAGCCAGCGTTGACAGGCGGCGGTGCTCAGCGCTCCGGACCGTCACCGGTTGACCGGCGCATCAATGACACATATTCCTGGCGACCGTCTTCCAGAAGAATTTCATAGACGTCCCTGAAACCGGGACGGAAGCCGATACTCGTCCGGATCCTCTTCTGTTCGGCGCGGAGTTGCCAGGTACGGACGGTGCGCAGCAGGTAGAGCCCCATCCGGCGCACGCCGTTGGCGTATGAGTAGGCGGTGTCCAGTTGCGCAAGCTGGCGTTGTAGGGTGCGGATGCGGCCCATGTGGAGGAAGCTGCCGATAGCTTCCAGGGTATCCGCAATATCCGAATCAGGCATCTGTTCCTTGATGGTGTCCAGATCCGGCAGTTCGAACGCATCACCGTCCAGTTCCTGAAATGATGCATAGATAGCGGTGAGGAGCGGGTTCTCCTGAACTGTTAAAGCCTGGATGCTGGCTTCGATCCGGTTGATATTGCTTCGTTCCCTGAGTTCCGCGCGATGGAGGAACAGGAAGAACGCCACCACTGCCAGGTCGATGAGGATATCATCGAAGAAGCCGGAGAAAATGAACAGGAGCGCGAGGACGGGCGGGATCAGCAAGGCGAGCTTGAGTTTCCTGTAATGATCACGGTTGTCCTTCAACACCTGCCTGAAACGTGCTTTCAAGAATTCCTTCACGCGGGTTTCCATCTCGGCGCGGCTCGGCTCGAAGCTGTGGAATACGATTTCGCCTTTGATTCCCCGGCGCAGCAGTTCTTCCTCGTCCATGGTGGTGATGATGGCCACATCCGTTGGATCCTTCGATCGGGGAATGATGTAGACACGATTCTGATTGCGGTCCCGGCCGGATTTCATTTGTATTTCATGGAAACTCATACAGACTCCTTGCGCGGGGGGCCGGTCGATTCCTCTGACCGGTTTCGATCCTGATTTATAACTATACCATGATGACTGTTCCACTTCACCCGTGAAGGCTGTTCCGATTGCCGGGGATGTGCGTGCCGGCGCGCACCGTGGCGAGGGCGGTGCGGGTGTCTCGATGGTTTGTTCTTCACATTGAATGGATGCTCGGGTAAAGTCGGGATGTGGAGGGAAAAATGAGTATCAGGAACTGTTTGTTGTCGTGCGTGTTCGTCCTTCTGTCGGTGCGGATCGGTCTGGCGCTTGAGCTGCAAGGTACCGATCCGGATCTGCTGATGGATCTCCTGGTCAATGCCGGGGAATTGCCGGGGGCTGACTGGGTGACGACTTCAGCGCCGGTCGGTGTGCTGGAGCAGCGCTGGGTTTCAACGCGCGAATTGACCCGCGGCGCGTTCGCCGCCGGCGCTGCTGAAGCTGACATCACACCCCCGTTGGGTTGTCCGCTGGCCGGTTATTTCGACGGCCGTTTTGCCCTGGAGACCATGCCGGATGTCACGGATGATCCTTTTGGATATGCAACGATCTATTCACCGAACCAGGGCGCTCATGATCGGCTTGGCGCTCAAGCGTTGGTACTTTCCGATGGGGCCAGTGACATCTGTCTTGTGTCCGCGGACCTCGTGGCCATCCCCGGTGACGTGCATGAAGCGCTCGCCCAGCGTGTGTCCGATCTGGGGATAGGGGTGGAGAACTTGATGGTCTTCGCGACGCACACGCACAGCGGTCCCGGCGCCATGACCATAGAGCCGTTGTGGCAGTTGGTGACGGCGGATTTGTACGTTGCTGAAATGCGGGATTTCCTGGTGGATCGGTTGGAAGCGATGGTGCGCCAGGCGTATGATGCAATGCGGCCGGCGGCGCTCGGATTCGGATCGGCACTGACCGATGGATTGACCTACAACCGCCGGGATGGTGCTGACTGGGACGAGGTGGTACGGGTGCTTCGGGTGGACGACGCGGGGACGGGGCAACCGCTGGCGGCGCTCGTTAATTTCGCGATTCACGGCACCTGCCTGGGTGGTCACAATATGCTTTGTACCGGTGATGCGCCGGGGGCCATACGGCGGTGTCTGGCGGATCATCTGGGTGGCGAAGCGGTGGTGCTTTTCGCCAATGGGATCGAAGGTGATGTGGCGCCTCAGCGCGGCGGCTGGAGCGGCATGGCGGAAACCGGCGAATTGCTGGCGGCGGACATCATGGAGCTGTGGCCGCAAATCGAGACTGTGGAGGATGGTACGCTGGCGTACGGCACTATCCTGCGGGCACTGCCGGAGCCCTATGCGCGACCTGGATTGGTGGTGGAATGGCTGCCGCTTGATTGGACACTACCCCTGACAGGTCTGCTGTTCCCCGAAGCCCTGTTCCAGACCTTCATCATCGCCGATCAGCCGCTGGTTTCTTTCCCGGGCGAACCGATCACTCCGGTCGGCCGCATCATCCAGCAGGAAATCCAGGATCTTGGTATGGCGGAACCGATGATTTTCGCTTGCGCGGATCATCACAAGTCCTACGTGGTGACGGCTGAAGAGTATTGGAACGGGGGTTATGAGAGCGTGGGTTGCTTCTTCGGTCCGGAAGCCGGGGAGCTGTTCACGAACGCATGTCTGGACAGCGCTGTGGCAGCGCTTGGCGGGGATTGAACCAGCGGACTTGCGGTGCGATGCCTGGAATGGCGTGACCGGTGGGAAGTGGAAACACTGGTATTCGCCATTTATGAAGGATTCTCGTGGTATAGGTTGTCAGCGCATCACTGGTGCCATGCATTCAGCGGATGGATTGAAACGGAGGAGCGGCCCTGACGCGTTGCGCATACCAGGTCGAGTGCCGTCTTTCCATACGGGATGCTACCCCACAATGGCTCGAGAAGCCGTGGCTCTGCATCGGGCTGTCCGGACATCATCAAACACTTCAGGTGAGAAGTGCGATGACGGTACTGCTCGATGTGTGCAATTCGATGGATACGCGGTTCGATGCCGAATCGGTCGCGGTGACCGATGTGTGCCTGGCGAGCGGTTGGTACCTGTGCTCGAGCGACCAGCGGTCCTGTCCATGCTTCCGGGAGAACTACTCCGGATTCTCCCCTGGTAAGGGGTAATGGTGAGAGCATGTGGTGGCCAGCGAGTTTCCGATGAATCAGATAGATGTATCCTTCAGCAGCTTTCGATGATGCTGGTACGCCGCCAGGGTCGATCCGGCAACCGTGGTAGCGGTCGGGGACATTTCGACTGGATACTTGGCACTATTCGGGGTGATCCGATGAAATCGACTGGGCGACCCCGTCGGCAGTGGGGAGACTCCAGTTGAACGAGCCTTGTCCGGTCGGGACTGGCGACCTGCATGGTAGTTCCTTTTTGCTGACACTCCTTGACACGACTTACTGGCAGATGCTAAAAAAGGTGGGTTATCGGCGGGATTTCTGCGGGGATTGGAGGTTTACCACCGATGTTCGATAGCTTGGCGGATCGATTGCAGGGTGCATTCAAGAAGTTACGCGGGCAGACCCGCTTGACGGAAAAGAACATCACCGAAGCCCTGCGCGAAGTCCGCATGGCCCTGCTTGAGGCCGATGTCAACCTGATGGTGGTCAAGAATTTCGTCAACCGGGTCAAGGCGCGTGCCGTTGGCACCGAGGTGATGAAGAGCCTGACTCCGGGCCAGCAGGTCATAAAGATCGTCAACGAGGAGTTGGCGGCGCTGTTGGGGGACAAGGCCGAACCTATCAAATTGGCGGCGCGGCCGCCGACCATCATCATGATGGTGGGTCTGCAGGGTTCTGGCAAGACAACGTCCTGTGCCAAGCTGGCAAAATCCTTCAAGAAGGATGGCAAGGATGTCATGCTGGTGGCGGCGGATATCTATCGGCCTGCGGCTATCGATCAGCTTAAGACACTCGGAACACAGGTCGGCGTGGAGGTGTTCGCCATGCCTCCCACCATGAGTCCGGTCAAGATCACTACCATGGCGGTGGACCGTGCCAGGACCAGCGGCAAGGACATAGTGATCCTTGATACTGCCGGTCGGCTGCACATCGATGAGCGGCTCATGCGTGAACTCACCGAGATCAAGGCCAAGACCAATCCACACGAACTGCTGTTCGTTGCTGATGCCATGACCGGCCAGGATGCGGTGAACAGCGCGGAGCGGTTCAACGCCGAACTGGGGATCAGCGGTGTGATCCTGACCAAGATGGACAGCGATGCGCGTGGCGGAGCCGCCATCTCGATCAAGGCGGTGACTGGTAAACCCATCAAGTTCCTCGGCGTGGGGGAGAAACTGGATCCTCTTGAGCCGTTTCATCCCGATCGCATGGCATCACGCATCCTGGGTATGGGTGATGTGCTGTCGCTTATCGAGAAAGCGGAAGCGGCCATTTCCAGGGAGAGTGCCATCGAGTTGCAGCGCAAGATACGGGAGAAGGAGTTTACCCTGGAGGACTTCCGTGATCAGTTACAGCGCGTGCGGAGCATGGGACCGCTGGAGCAGATCATGGGCATGATTCCCGGTATGCGGAATGCCCTGGGTGGAATGAGTGGCATGGAGCCGGAGAAAGATCTGAAGAAAATCGAGGCGATCATCAACTCCATGACGCAGTCCGAGCGCAGGGATCACAATGTTATTCATGGCAGTCGGCGGCGCCGCATCGCCAAGGGCAGCGGCACGTCGGTGGCGGATGTGAACCGTCTGATCAAGCAGTTCGTGCAAACGCGGAAGATGATGCGGGACATGCAGCAGCTGCAGACGGGGAAGATGAAGAAAATGTTCGGTAAGCGCGGCTTCCCGTTCATGTGAGTGTTATAATGCGTGCAACAAACCACGAACCGAGGACGAGAGGGAACGCTGGCGGTGGCCCATCTTGTCCGACCAGATATCCGTGGTTACGGACCCCAACCAGAAACCGAGAGTTTCTCGTCCAGGAGGGACACGAACAGTGGTTAAAATTCGATTGAAGAGACTAGGAGCCAAGAAGTTACCGCGGTACCGCGTGGTGGCGGTGGATTCCCGTGGCAAGCGTGACGGACGGGTGCTGGAAAACCTGGGATGGATGAATCCCCAGGCGGACCCGCCCACCGTTGAGCTGCACAAGGAACGAGTGATGGAATGGCTCGCCAAGGGCGCGGTGCCGAGTGAAACCGTGGCCAGCGTCCTCAAGCGGCATGGAATCGAACTTCCCAAGCCCTGAGTCCTCATACACCCTTAGCATCAACCTTAACAGGAGAACTACCAGTGAAGTCGATGGTGGAATCAATCAGTAAACTGCTCGTGGAGTGCCCCGACCAGGTGCACGTGGACGAAGTAACGGGCAGCAAGACGACGATCATCAATCTGGCCGTGGATCCCGGCGATGTCGGACGTATCATCGGCAAGAACGGGCGCACGATCCGCGCGCTGCGCACCCTGCTCAACGCCGCGGCGGTGAGGGAAAACAAGCGGGTCGTCCTGGAAATCATCGAAAACGAGTAGAGAACGCCTGGAGCCGGAGACGGCGGCTCCGGGGGCATTTTTCTGATCGCGGGTGCATGGGGTTTCCAACCTCGCACCCGTTTTGCATGAATGGTTACGCCGGCCGCCGGCGGATCGTGAGGGACAGCCATGCAGCATGTGATCCTGGGTCGATTGGGGAAGTCGTACGGATTGAAAGGTGAAGTGCGGTGTCATCCTGAAACGGATTTTCCGGAACGTATCGCCCGCCTGGAATCGGTCGATCTGCTGGACAGCAAGATGCGCCGGCGCTCCATACGCATTGAGCACGTGCTTGAGCATACCGACCATCTGCTGATTAAATTCGCAGGCATCGAAACGGCGGAAGATGCGGCGACACTGTCCGGGCTGTGGCTGGGGGTACCCCGCGACCAGTTGCCGGCGCCTCCCGAGAATCACTATTACTGGATCGACCTGGACGATTGCGCACTCCAACTGCCGGATGGCAGAACTGTCGGCAGGGTGGAGGACATCCTGCGTATGCCTACTTGCGATCTGCTCGTCACCACCATCGAGGACGGCGAGATACTGTTGCCATTCATCGATGACGTGGTGCGGGAGGTCCGCCTGAAGGACCGTGTGATCGTCGTCACGCCGCTTCCCGGCATGGTGCCCGATCACTATGTATGGCCAGAGGATTCGAATGCGGATTGACATCCTGACCCTGTTTCCGGAGATGTTCCAGGGTCCTTTCGAACATAGCATTATCAAGCGTGCTCGCGATGCGGGACTGGTGGATCTGCAGCTTGTGCAGATGCGCGGGTTCGCCGAAGACAGGCATCGTCAGATGGATGACTATCCCTTCGGCGGTGGTCCGGGGATGGTGCTCAAGGTCGACCCGGTGGTCCGAGCCGTCGAGACAGTGGCGGGTGCAAGCGGACATGTGGTGTTGTTGTCGCCGCAGGGCACTCCGTTCACCCAGGCGGCCGCCAGGCGGTTGTCTGAATATGCGCACCTGGTGTTTCTTTGCGGGCATTACGAGGCGATCGATGAACGGGTCCGGGAACTGGTGGTGGCGGAAGAACTATCGATCGGCGACTATGTGTTGACCGGTGGGGAACTCCCTTGCATGGTGGTGGTGGACGCAGTGGTGCGATTGCTGCCGGGAGCCCTTGGCGCGCAATACGGTACGGCCGATGAATCTTTCCAGAACGGGCTGCTGGAGTACCCGCAATACACCCGGCCGCGGGAATTCAGAGGACTGGAGGTTCCCAGGGTGCTGT
>JAFGDC010000579.1 GCA_016932295.1 candidate division CSSED10-310 bacterium | reverse complement strand
GGCGAGCCATGAACGCGGGTTCTTCATGAAGCGGGCAGCCCGCAGCGAGGATCTCCGCGGTTTGCTTCGCACGGACCAATGGACTGGTGACCACCGCTGCGGGGTGAAGCTTCCCGAAAAAGCCGCGGAGCACTTCGGCCTGGGCTCGACCATTGGCATTCAAAGGAATGTCACGGATTCCCTGCAGCCGTCCCTCCCGGTTGTAGTCCGTCTCGCCGTGGCGGACCAGATACAACCACGGCACGATGGTCACTCACCCAGTTCCAGGTCCAGTTCAATCCGCTTGGGTTTTTCATCCAGGGTGAGTTGCCTGACCACCGCCAGGACGATGCCGCCCACCACCTCGCGGACGAACCTGTTCATGCGAATCTCGACTCCGTTGACTTTCAGATGTACCTTTTCGACAGCCATATCAACCTCCCTGTCGCACTGGTGTTCATGTTACGGATGCGCATCCCGGCGCCGCCGGCGTCACCGATGTGCTCCAACTATACAGAAGACCATCGGGAAAATCTCCCGCGATATCAGGCAGGACCGGCCGTTATCGAGCAGTGGGGCCAATCGCGGCAAATAACACTTCCGAAGGCCCGGAAAAAAACCAGGTAGCCCGGCCGTTCTCGTCCTGAAATCATCGTTTTCAGGGCATTGCCACCTCAGGATAACGATATGGTTGCCAGCATGGAAACGAACAAACGTTCTTTCGTATGAAATCCAACGATTATCGGAGAAGCATTCCCATGTCCCGCTGTTCAAATCCCGCCGGCTGATGCAGCAGAACGGGAAAACAGCCGTTTCCAGGCGGAAACCTGCATCGGCCGGGAACCTGCCACGATATGCCTTGGCATGATCATGAATCGAACAGGATACTACACAAAAAGCCGGGTTGAACCCGGCTCTCGCTGCAGTTACATCGGTTCAGAAAAGAGTCACATCGACATGCTCCAGTTGAATACCATGATCATGTCGGCCACCAGGACATCGCCCTCCCAGGTGCCGGTCACGAAGATCCGCTGCCACACCTCGAGATCGGTGAAGGTCAACAGTTCCCCCGTCATGCCGAATAGGTCCGTACCCTCGTGAACCTGTACCACCACCGGACCGGGAGGCGTATCCGCGTCCACCAGCAGGGTCATGTCCGCAAGGTTGATCTCGGTTATGACTCCATGCAATTCTCCGGTGGGTGGCGGCGGCTGAAAATCGAACACCTGGATCTCGACGGCGACGAACAGGTCACCCTGCCAGGCGCCGATAATGTGAACCACCATCTGGGGCTGGAGGTCGGCGAAGTTCAGCGGCGTGCCGTCAGGCGCCGTGATGACCGTCTCGCCGGTAACCTGCACGGCGATCTCGTTCATGCCGGGACAGATCACGTGCACCATCATGGAAGCAGGATCGATAGCCGCAATCATGCCGTGAAGTTCGTCTCCCGGAGGCGGCTGGAAATCGAACACCATGACCTCGAAGGCGAGCAAGACATCGCCTTCCCACTCGCCATGCGCATGCACCTGCTGACCGGTCTCGAGGTCTTCGAACAGAATGATTCCTCCGGAGGCTGCATCGATGATCAGTGTATCAGGAGTCACCTGGACAGCGACAGGTACCGGCCGGCCGTTGGCCATGACCACGAAACGTTGCTGTGCGGGATTCAGCTCGATGATGATCCCGTGCACCTCACCAGGCGCGGGCGGCGGCTGAAAATCGAACACCATGATGTGCGCGGCCTGGAACAGGTCGTTCAGCCACTCGCCCTCAGCCATGATTCTCTGAAGTAGCACCAGATCGGAAAAACTCAGCTCATTACCCGCCAAGTCAGTGATGACGGTAGCCGCGGTGACATGAACCGGAATGACGTTGCCGCCATGGGTGTCGACGTGAAGCATCATCTGCTGGGGGTCGATGGCGGTGATGACGCCCTCGATGACATCCGGCGAAGGGGGCGGTCCGTCCATGACGGTGATGACCATGGCGTGCAGGATGTCACCAGCCCATTCACCCGCAACATTGACGTGCTGACCGACAGCCAGATCTTCGAAATCGAGCATCATTCCGGTGTCGCTGATGATGAGGGTCACGATGTTCACCTGCACCACCACCGGCGGTTCGTTAACAGGGGCCACCATGATCTGTCGGGCGTCGGGCAGAATCTCCACGATCTCACCCCGCACCTCGGGAACCGGCGGCGGCTGGAAATCGAACACCACGATCTCGGCGGCGGCGAACAGGTCACCCAACAGCTCGCCGGTGGCATGGATCAACTGCTGCGGCTCAAGATCCGCGAAGGTCAACTCATTACCCATCCCATCCGTGATGACCGTGTCATCCAGCACCTGCACCACCAGCACGGGATCATTGATACAGACCACTACCAACCGCATCGCCTGGGGATCCACCTCCATGATGATCCCCTCGATCCCGGTGGGTGGAGGCGGCTGAAAATCATGCACCATGATCTCGATCGCCAGGAGAATGCCACCCTGGATCTCACCGATCACATGCACCATCATGCCGACCTGCAGGTCGCCGAAGGTCAATTCCCCGCCGAAAATGGTGTGGATCAAAGTCCCATCCGTGACCTGCACCGGCACCACATCGCCCGACCACTCGCGTGGATCCACGTGGATCATCATGGCGTCGGGATCGACAGCGACAATCTCACCGATGACCACGGGCGGCGGTGGCGGAGGCTGATGATCATGAATCCGGATGACATGGGCCAGCAGCATGGCTCCCTGCCACTCGCCGCGAACCCGCACCACCATTCCCACCGTCAAGTCCTCGAAAGCCAGGACCTGGCCTGCCATGTCCAGAATCTCCGTGGTAGCGGTGACCTGCACCATCACCACCGTCCCGTCCTCGCAAGGACCGACAGCAAACGTCATGGCCGCCGGATCGATGGTTCGGATCTCACCGACGACACAGGCAGGCGGCTGATACCGGTGCACCACAATCTCCTCGGCCACGAACGGCACCCCGGATTCAGCTCCAGGCTGGCCGCGCACCCACACCTGCATACCGGCCGCAAGATCTTCGAAGGTCAACGCCGTTCCGGTTTCATCCGTGATCACAGTGTCCTCGCTGACAAGCACCGGAATGATCACATCCTCACCACGGGCATTCACGAACACCAGGCGCTCCACAGGATCGATATCCGCGATGATCCCGCTGAACTCCGCCGGCGGTCCACCCTGGCAATCCTTGGTGAATGTCCGAAGATCGCTCCAGTGCGACGCGGCAACACCTTCCTCCATGATTGCCCCGACACGCCACGTGTATTCACCCTCGGGCACCAGATACCAGATGGGGAGCGGTACGGGAATGGAAGTCACCGATGCCGGTACATTGATGGATGCATCCACGCCGAACGGCAGAAACAACTGAAACGTGTATCCCAACGCGCCGGCAAACGGTTCCCAGACAAACTGCGGCGGTTCGACACAATCAAACATGGAGCCGTTTTCCGGCTCGATCAACTGGACCGAATCGCCGCCTGCAGGCTGAATCGAGAAGACGAAGTACAGCAGGTTGCTGACGTTGACCGATGTATCAACCGCACCGATGTACATCGGGAATACACCCGAACCGCACTCCATGGGTGCCGTGAAGGTCTGGTAATACACCCCCGCCTCGGTGGACTCGGGTAACTCCAGCACCAGTGCGTCCTCATACACCAGACCGACCGTGGTGATGTCCGCCGCGCCGTCCGCGACCGCAACCTGGGCATACACCGTGAAATCCTCGCCCGGCCCGATGGTGGACGGGTAGATCCCGGCTTCAATGAGCTGTGGAGCACCCTCCGCCGTCCATGCACCACCAGATAGTGATAATGTGAAGAGCAGGAATACAACAATCCAACGCATAGTGTCCCTCCCTCTTGCTGTGGGGGGGCAGCCGAAGCCGCTACCCCCCGGCCATGAACCCTAACCTTCTTGGAAAACCCTTCTTTCGATACACAGCCCATCCCGGGGGCGTCACATCTCTTCAATGCATGTATCGTGCCAGAATTGAACACAAACACTTAAACTATTTATTTGCCAGTAGTTAAAAGAATCCACCGCCACCAGGCAAAGCGTTGAAGGCACAGTTGTGTTTATATTTCGTGCACATAAATGAAACATAAACAGCAGCGGCGCGTGACATGACGCTGGTGGTTGCATCGGAGGTGACTGGTGCTATATACAGGATGAAACGAAAGGAGACGGTCATGGGACGGGTGAGTATTGCGCTGGTGTTGCTGGTCAGTTGGCTTGGGCCGGCAGCCGCGGAGCCGCCTGAATGGCGCCCGTACCGAATCCTGCATGCCGCCGCCGGACCTCACGCACTGATTCTTGCCGACAGTGATGGACGGGTGATGGTGCGGAACCGGGTGAACGGTGAGTTGGAACGAATCATCGAACGACCGGCGCCGCCGTTGCTGATGGCCGGCGACGGCGATGCGGCCGTTCTGCTGGACTGCGATGGCTCCGTTCAGCGGATAGGACGCGATGCGCGGCATGACAGTCTCCTGTACACCATTCCACTCCATGAGAAGGCACTCCTCATGGCGGCCGGCGGCGGGAGGGTGATTACGGCGTTCACCGGCGGAGCCGTGGCGGTGGCAGTACCGGCATCCCAGCAGGTCAGCTCCACGAGGCTCTACCTGAACCGGGAAGTCACCAGCCTGGCCTGTGCGCCGGAAGGCTCCTGGCTGATCGCCGCGTTGAGTGACGATACTGTCGTCGTCTACCGTGTGGAAACCGCCGAGAGGGTGGAGCATCCCGCCACCGAGACTGGTCTGGACGGCATCGCAGCGGTATGGATCGATGCCGGCGGTTCCTGGGCGGCAGCCGGCATGAACGGGTTGCGTGTTTTCCCGGCCTTTGGAGATGCCATGGACATCGAGGAGCCGTTCGCCGGCCGGGTGACTCTTGCCCTGGCCGTCGATCTTGGCGCCGCGCGGGTCGGCGCAGTGATTGGTGATCCTTCCGGCGCTCCGGGTGAATATGTTCTGCTCTCCCTGCCCGGTGGTGACGTTCTCATGCGCCGTCCTGGTGTATGCCTCGATGATGCGCCGGCCCTTCTGCCGGCTGCGAACGAGGTGGTGCAGCGCCGCGTTGATGGGGCCATCGAATTGTTGGACGGCGGGGACAACCCGATGGTTCGGCGCTGGAGGACTCAGTCATGCGCGGCGCCTGTGGCAGCCGCGGCGGTCAGCGCCGACAGCGGCTGGGCGGTATCCCTCGCCGGTTCACCCGGAAACCTCACGGCTCATTGTTGGAGCTTGCCGGAAGGACATTACTGCCATGCCCGTCGCCTCGACATCGATCCCACCGGTCTGCAGCCGGACAAGGTGCACCTCGGTTCCGGCGCCGGCCACGCCGCCATCGACCTGGGAACGACGGTGGTGCTATGCCCGTTGCCACCCGTTCTCCCCGGCGGTTGCATCCCGCACTCACCCCCGGAGGGGCTGACCGCACGGCCTGGTCGCGACCTGTGGATCGCGACGCTGCTCGGGGAAGCCCCGCCCGTGGCGTTGCACAGTTTTCAGCAGCTTGCAACAACCTTGCAAAAGCAGGATTACATGGTCCTTGATCCAACCTTCAGCATGGCCGCGGCAGTGCGCGTCAACGGTCTGCGCTGCCAACTCCTGTCAGGAGGTTCGGAAACTCATATCACCACCGCCGGCCGCGCCGACAGCGCGCGCATCGGACCGGGCGGTTCATTCATCGCCGCCGCCACCCGCAGGGACCTGTCCATCTTCGAACCCAACTCCGCCGGACTGTACGCCATGATTCCCCTCGATCTCCCCTTCCGTCTCCTGGACATCAGTCCCGATGTTCATTACGTGCTGCTGATGGTTCCCGGCCGGTTGTTGTGCTTCGATGTGGAGCGGCGGAGGCCAGCCTGGATGCTGGACGCCCAGGCCGATCAACGCTTCGAGGTCCAGGGCGCCCGTTTCAGTCCAATGGGGAAGCTGGTGATCATCGACGGCATGCTCCGTTGGAGCGGGGTCAGGGAATTCCTCGTTACCGATCCGAAGAGTCTGGATCGATCCCTGCATATATCCGGCGAATGGCTGCAGCCGGTGGCTCGGGATCAACGCCTTCTCGTGCTGCGCCACGGCGGCGGCATGGAACTGCTGAAATCTCAGAACGGGAAGGTCACCAGTTACCTATTGCCGCCGCGCGAGGACACCGGCGGGGATACAGTGGAAGGGATCGCAGAAAAATAGTGGCGAATGTCGGGATAGTGCGCGTAAGTATGGTGGACAGGTATCACCCGCAGCCAAGGAGAACTCATGAAGACGGCTTCTATTATGCTCGGTTTCATCCTGGCAACGACCGTCCGGGCCCAACCCACGCCCACTCCGGTCGCCACGCCGGTGGACATCGTCTTCTCCGGCGATGAAACGTTGCCACCTGGATCATATACCTACGGCGACGTGACCATACTCGCCGGAGTGACCGTCACCATCGACGGCGCGGTCACGATCGAAGCAGCATCCATGATGGTGGGGGAAGACGCTTTGCTCACCGGAACGGGCCGCGGCGATGCCGGGGGAACGCCGGGTGACGATGGCGCGGGGACGGGCGGCGGACAAGGCGGTTCCAGCGGCGCCGGCGGTGGTCATGGAAGCATCGGCGGAGGAGGCGGCGCCGGTGAATCCGGCGGCGCGATTCACGGTGCCACCCATGCGCCCATGGACACTGGCAGCGGCGGGGGCGGCAGTCAAACCCATGACGGCGGCGCCGGAGGCGGCGCGCTCACCTTGCGCATCGACGGCGCGCTCACCTGTCATGGCGCCATCGCCGTCGATGGCGGCACAGGCGGCGGCGCTACTTCCGGCAGCGGCGGCGGTAGCGGCGGCAGCCTGTGCATCCAGGCCGGCGCCATCATCCTCGACGGTACATTCTCCGCCCGGGGTGGCGACGGCGGCGGGAATTCGGGCACTGGATTCGGCGGCGGTGGTGGTGGTGGTGGCCGAATCGCCATGAACGTACCCGTCGTTGATTTCCCGCTCGAAAACGTCCACGTGGAGGGCGGAACCGGAGGTCCGGGCGCCATGCCCGGCAGCGTCGGCGGCAACGGTGTCCTGTTTCTATCCGAAACAGGGACCGATTCAGTCACCATCATCGGCAGCAACTGGCATCAGAATCCCACTACGGTCACCCTGTCGGTCCTCTCGCTGCAACCCTGGCCTGATGCCCCCGAGGCATTCACCTTTTCCGCACCGCTAACGCTCACCGTCACCGGCGGGATCACTCTCGAGCATGATGAAATAGTTTTCCTTGGCGCCACGAACCTGGACATCAGCTTCATACCAGGCGGGATCACACTCCGGGATCAAGAAATCACTTTCCTGGATGACGACAATCGCCTGACCGCTGAAACTCTCACACTCAACGACACGGATCTGCTTTTTTCCGGTTTCGGCAACCGGATCGAGGCATCGACGCTCTCGCTCTCGCTGGGTGCGCGGATCGAACTGCCAGCCATGGAAATCATAGAGATCGACCTTGGCGGGGGAACATTGACCCTGCAGTCCGGTGCGGTCATCGCGGCCAACTGCGCCATCACTGCAGGAGAGGTGGTCATCGATCCATTATCAGCAATCGATGCCGCCGGTCTGGGTTATGCCGGCGGCACAACTGGAGGAAACGGCTTCGGACCCGGCGCCGGCAGCGGTTCGGGAACGGCCGGCGGCGGCGGTGGACATGGCGGCGGCGGTGGCGACGGCGGAGAGGATGTGCCGGGAGGGAGTTACTACGGCGATGCGCACCAGGCGCCCTTCTCCATAGGCAGCGGCGGCGGTGCCGGCGCCACGGGCATCGGCGGAACCGGCGGCGGATTCATCGGTGTGCAGGTGTCCGGTCCCATCCTGCTATCCGGCATTCTTTCCGCCAACGGCATTGACGGCACCGGCGTCACCGGCGGCAGCGGCGGCGGAGCGGGAGGCGCCATTCACGTGACGGCGGAGACCATAACCGGCAACGGCACCATCGAAGCAGACGGCGGTGATGGTCGCGGCGCCGGCTTCGGTGGAGGCGGCGGTGCCGGCGGCCGCATTCTCATTGCCACCCATACCAATATGCTGGACACATCCCACCTGCACGCCACCGGCGGCGCCGGCGGCGCTGGCTCGATCCCGGGCGAGGACGGCGGCAATGGCACGGTCTTCCTTCACGATTCGGATGACGACGCGTGGACAATCAACGGCGGAGTTTGGATCGACGTTCCTCAACCGTGGACACCGGCACGACTGACCTTCGCGGCACAGCACCAGGGTGCCGGTTTCACCAGCTTCGCGACGCCCCTCATCACCGCCCCCGGCATATCGCTCACTTTCCAGCCAGGCGCGCGACTCCATGCCATGGCCGGTCTCGATCTCACCTTTCCCGCCGGGCAGCCGCAGGGAACGTTATCGGACATCACTATCAAGCTGTCGGGCGCGCCGGCGGCCGCGGCGATCACCGCCGGCTCAACCGACCTGGTCATGGAAGGATGCCTCATCGATGTTCGTACCCTCGAGACGGCCATGTCAATCCAGGCGTCCGCCCTGCACGGTGCCTCATCGCTGATATGGAGCCACGGCACGGCAAGCATCCTGATGGACATCACCGGCGAGCTGTATCTCGCCCAGGGCACGGTCTTCGCCGCCAACAGCGACATCCAATGCGGATCACTGACCCTGGAAACAGGATCGGTGATCCATGCCATCGGCATGGGGGGATCGGGTGGCGGTACGGCGGGACAGTCCGGCGCCGGCCCCGGCGCCGGGAGTGGGGCATTGGATGCCGGCGGCAGTGGCGCCGGTTATGGAGGTGACGGCGGATTCGGTGGTGCCGGCACGCCGGGCGGCGCTACTTACGGAGATCCGCTCGGCCCCGATCAACAAGGCAGCGGCGGTGGCGCCGGCGATACACCGCCAGGCGGCGACGGCGGGGGACTCATCACCATAACCGCCGAAAGCGCCATGGTGATCGATGGGTTGATCAGCGCCGAAGGTCTGCCCGGAGCTGACGGTGAGTACGCAGCCGGAGGCGGTTCAGGCGGTGGTATTGAACTGCTGGCAGATACCCTTTCCGGCGGCGGAATCGTCACCACGGACGGTGGCGCCGGCGGCGACGGCTTGGCGGCCAACGGCGGCGGCGGCGCCGGCGGCCGCATTCACTACTGCGCAGTGACCATAGCGTTCGACGGAACCTTTTCCGCCACTGGTGGACCTCCCGGCGCCGGACTCAGTCCAGCGGGCGGGCCGGGTGACGCCGGCACTCTGTACGAATGCGATGCACCCATGCCGACCTATACGCCGTCACCCACCGCCACCATAACCGCCACGCCGACGTTCACCATGACGGCGACCAGGACCAGGACCTCCTC
>JAFGDC010000578.1 GCA_016932295.1 candidate division CSSED10-310 bacterium | reverse complement strand
GGGTCGACCGCGACGTTCTGCGAGTTGTCGAATGCCACCCAATCCAGGTTCAAAGGGGATGCGGACAACTGCGCGCGGATCGCGTTGTACAACTCGGGGTCGTTCGGCGTGATGCCCTGGATTTCAGCCATCAGCACTCTGGGAGGCAGCTCTTTGGGTTTGGCTCGGCCCTCCAAGGGGACAAGGACCAGTGCCATCGGTAAAGAGAGATAGGTTATGACCCTCGCGCGCCAGAGGGTTTCTCCTATTAAAAAGAAGGCTTTGCAAAGACAAGTGTTCATCAATCTGTCGAGCCTCTGCATCTAGATAGGTCCTTTTTACGGTTTCGTCTACAGGCACTCCAGCTACTTTGATGCAAAAAGAAACTCACACCATCTTGTCACTTTCACAAATATCGTGCCTTTCTCGCCGTGAAATCCGTGATTCAATTCGGCCAATGTCCAGAGAAAACGGTTGAAGGTGGAATTCAAAACCGAAGTTCCATTCGTGGCCCTCTTTTTGAGGAAAGGCTGCAGTCAATGACGACTGCGCCTCGACACCAACTGCACGCCCATGCGCTTCATATACGCGGCGAAGGCGGCCTTGGGCGAGCGGTCATAATAGTCGGTAGGGAAGAAGTGCAACTCGGTATCATCGCCGGCTAACCGTTGGATGCGGGCGGACGCACGGGCGCGGCTTTCGATTGTGCTCTGGCGTTGATTACGGGATCGAGTCGAGCCACGCGAGCACCTCCTCGGTGTGCGACAAGGTCGTTTGCGCCAAGCCGGCAGAAATCTTGCTGGCCAGTGAAACGATTTCATCTGGATAACGCGACTGTCTGTAATAGGAAGATAGCTGTCGAAGAAATTCGAGACGTTCCGGATCGCATTCGAGCCCAGCGACTTCAGCGAGCCAAACCAGTTGGTGGATGCGTGGCGGCATTTCCTCTGTCCGCTCGGCGACGACACCCTTAATCGATGATTGCGTCATTCGCATGTTCGCACCTCATCTTGAGCTTTCATTTGCTGCGGGCGCTCACGCGCCGGCGGCATCGAATTTCCACCAGTTGAAATTGAACAGGGACCCGCCTCCGCCGGTGAATCTGAAATACACATCATGGATTCCATCTGCACCGCTGACATCACAGGAGACGGTCTCCCATGACTGCCAGCCGCCAGTGCCCGTTACCGCACAGGTGCCGACCAGTGTTCCGGATTCACCGTCCAGATGAATCTCTATATTCCCACCGCTTGCGCCTGAGGCGACTCTGGCTTCGAACGAGCTGGCGCCATCCACGAAATTCACCCCCAAGACCTCGATGTAGTCGCCGTTGTTGATGTCTGCGACGTTCATCCCGCCTTCATCGCACCGTTCGGTTTCAACACCTTCTTCCCAGGCAATGGTTTCGGCTTCCTGCCGAATGTACGGATTCAGGCTGCCGACTCCTGGCCGTCTCGCGCCGTTCATTGATACTTCCGGGATGGTGCCGTCGGCATTGTACTCGAATTCCGCGGCGCACACAGAGCGGTGGTAACCGCCGCCGCCGGGCAGGGCGCCGTTGTGATAAAACAGATACGACTTTCCTTTGTAATCCACGACACCCGGGTGGTTGGTGAAGCTGCTCCCTGCCGTGGGCATCACCACGCCTTTATACGTCCATGGTCCGGTTGGGCCCGGGCTGGTGGCGTATCCGATGTGCTCCGATATGGGGCCGCCGGCGAACACCATGTAATAGAGGTCATTGCGTTTGTAGAACCACGGTCCTTCCTCATACGTCGTTGGGCGTTCGGGATCGCCGGTGCGTGTGCCGAAGGCCTCCGTCGTGTTGGGGACTTCCTCAATGCTTCCGGAGTAGGAAATCATATCGTCATTCAATTTCACGTATTTCAACTGGGGATTTCCCCAGTACAGGTATGCCTGACCGTCGTCATCGATAAAGACAGTGGGATCGATGCTATCCCATCCCGGGGAGATGAGCGGGCTGCCGATCGCATCGGTAAACGGTCCCTCCGGCCTGTCGGAAACCCCCACGCCGATGCCTTTTCCCCCACCGCCCTTCATCGGCACGTAGAGGTAGAATTGGCCATTCCGCTCGATGCATTGCGCCGCCCATGCATCCCCCGTGGCCCAGCTGAAATCCGTGTATGCCATAGGCGAACCGTGATCGGTCCAGTTGACGAGATCGGTGGTGGAGTACACCCGCCAGTCATACATAGTGAAGAAGTCGTCCACCAATTGATCTTCGTCATGGGTGGTGTAAACGTACAATCTGCCGTTGTAGACCATCGGCGCCGGATCGGCCGTGTAGAGGGTCTGCACAATGGGGTTTTCTCCCATCGCTCCCGAATCCTCTGCAAAATCACCATCGGTGTCTGCATCCGTGTTGGTATCTGTGCCAATATCCGTGTCTGCGTCGGCATCGGTACCCGCGTCGGCGCTCATGCCGATATCAGGCCCGCCAGCGTCCAGACCCTCTCCGCGCTTTTCATTGCCTTGCGAACATCCGAATGCGATATACACACCCATTATTGGAAAACACCACCGCAACATAAGTGATCCTAACTCCTTCATATAAACCTCCCTGATCACCAGTCTTCCATTAGATTAGTACCTTTGTAGTGCCTTTTGCCTCTGGACACTTGGTGGACTACTCGAAACGTATTTTAAAGAAAAAGGTCAGGTTTTCCACGTCATTTTTTTATGTCTTTGTACTTTCTCAAAAAGTACTGGTGTCCTCCTTCGC
>JAFGDC010000577.1 GCA_016932295.1 candidate division CSSED10-310 bacterium | reverse complement strand
CGCCACTGTCGCTCCGACCCGTATGATTCCTTCACCGTTCATGGCTTGCGCGGCATTGAGCAGGATGTTGAACAACACCTGCTGGACGAGTCCGAAATCCCCGATCACCGCAGGCAGCCGGGGATCCAGTCCGGGGACCACCCGCACCCCTTTGAAGCTCTGGTGGGCAAGGACCAGGGGCAAGGTCTGCTGCAGAACCTCGCGCAGATCGACAGCGGTGATTTCCAAGGCGGATGGTCGCGAGAAATCCAGCAACCCCCTGATGATCTGCTCGATCCGCAGGATCTCCTGCCGCGCTCTGCCGGCGAACTCCTTTCGCCCGTCGGCCGAGGATTCTTCACCCAGCAACTCGATATATCCCAGGATCGAGCTGAGGGGATTGCCTATTTCATGCGCCACGCCGGCCGCAAGGCCGCCGACGCAGGCCATTTTCTCCGATTGCAGGATTTCGCGTTGCGCCCGCTTCAGCGCATCATAGGCGGCTTCCAGCGACCGCACGTGCGCCTCGAGGTCTTCGCGACCTTCTTTCAAGCGGCGTGACATGATGTTCAGGGATCGAGCCAGTTCACCCAGTTCGTCACCGGTGGCCACCTGCACCTGGTGGTGAAATTCCCCCTCGGCGATCCGCTGGGTGATCTCCACCATCCGCTGGATTGGCCTGATCACCAGCATTGATAGGAGCAAAATAATGAAAGTAATGATCACCGCGTATTCCACCACGATGAATTTGACCGTGGCTCCCCATAATCCATGGAGCCGCTGTTCCATCTCCCGCAATGGCAGCACCAGCGATAGTCCCCCCAACAGGCCGCCCTGGTGGCGCACCGGCACACTTACCACCAGCAGGCGGTCGCGGTCGGCCTCACGCGGCGCGATCACCCAATCCAGACCACCCCGCGTTATCGCCATGCGCAGGCTGCGGCGAAGGACCGCATCATGATAGGCGGGATGGAATGCATACAGAGCCTGCCCGCCGGAATTTTCGAGACGGGCGGCAAGCACGCCGCTGCCTGCGAACTGATTGTCCAGCATCGGCCGCAGCGCGTTGAAATCCAAACTGTCGAATAATTCGAGCGCACCCTCTATGGCGCCAGCGACCCGCCGCGCCTGGGCGATTCGCTGATCAACCGCCTCCTCCCGCATCTTTTCCAGCAACACCAGCGTAATGCTCGCCATGATGCCGAACATGATGGCCATGATGCCAGCGGTCAATTTGAAGCGCAGGCCGATTTTCATTTCAACGGGGAGGCAGCCGGCGGCCGGGCTGAACGCATCGCCAGGACCGCTTTGAGCGATTGATAATGAAGCTGCACGGCGGCCGGGCTGCGCAACCTGGCGAGCCGTCGCAACAAGTAGGACGGACGCAGGTAAAACCGGCGATAGACGCCCGCGTAAGCAGCTTCCACATCGCTCGATGCGATGGTTGGAAGCTCCATGACACATTGTGAAAGTGTATACTCGTCCCAATTTTCGGTTCGCAGGCAGCCATGCTCCTTGGCCCAGTTGAACATCTCGGTGCCTGGATACGGAGTGGTGATGTTGGCGATGAGTATGTCCGGATTGAGCCGTTTGACGAAGGCGATGGTCCGTTCGATGGTGGCGGTTGTTTCGCCCGGATTGCCGAACATGATCGCCAGCCGCACGTCCAACCCGGCCTGTTTACTCAACTTAACCGCCTGTACCACCATTTCGGGATCGAATCGCTTCCTGATCGCCCGCAATATCGCCCGATCGGCCGATTCCAGCCCGAACATGATCTGATGGCAGCCGGCTTTCTTCATCAGGCGCAGCAGTTCCAGGTCGATGGTGTCCACCCTCGCGAAACAGACCCAGCTCACATCAAGATCGTTCCGTATGATGCCCTCACAAACCTCCCTGATCCCGGGATTGGCCGTGAATGTATCGTCGTAAAAGGAGATTTCTTTTATGCCGTAGTCCGTTACGAGGCGCTGGATGTCAGCCAGGATGCGAGTCGCGGAGAAGAAACGCCAGCGCTGACCCAGCAAACCGCCGAAGCAAAAGGTGCAGCGACCAGGGCACCCCCTGGAGACCACCATGCTGGCTGCCGGCAGCCGCCGGTAACTGCCAAGCGCTGGATGATAGGCATGCATCGGCAGCAGTTCGTATGCCGGTGGCGGGACTTCGTCCAGATTCGGAAAAAATGGACCGGGCGGTGGCATCCGCAGCACTCCGTCCAACCTGCTCCCGGTACCAGGAACCGTGGCCGCCGGTTCACCCCGCAGTAACGCCAGCAACGGCTTTTCTCCCTCTCCCCTGACCACCACATCCACTCCCAGACCGTCGAGACTTTCCTCCGGACGGACTGTCGGATGCACGCCGCCGGCTATATACAGCGCCGCCGGTTCGATTTCCCGGAGGCGGGTCACGATGTCCCGGGCAGCGTAAAAAGTGCTCGTGGTGACGGAGATTCCTACTGCTCGCGGTCGCGGCACATCCCGCAGACGCTCCGGTAATCGCTCTGGAAGCAGTCGCTCCGCTTCCATGTCCAGAATCGCACAGGTATGACCATGATGCATGATGTACGCTGCCAGGTAGGCGAGTCCCAGCGGCGGGCTGCAACTGCCTACCTCCGCCCAGATGTTCCCCTGCCGCCGAATCCACGGGGGGTTGATGAGCAGCAGATCGAGGGCCGGCGCGGTGCAATCCTGGGGAATCCGCTCGTCATTCAGTGGATCCGGGAAGGCGGCAACCGTCATCGCATCACCGTTTCAATCCCAGCCGCAGGTAGAGAAGCGGCCGCAATATCCGCCACCAGTCAATGATAGGGATCATCTTGGTAAACCCCTTTTTGCCAATCGGATATCGTTTCGTCACGGGCGCTTCGGTTACGCGGAAGCCTTGCTTGATCGATTGATAGTAGAGATACGGCTCCAGTTCATATGTGTCGAGCCAGCGCTGGTGCACATCGACCGCGGGGTGATCCATGATGGCCAGGCGATAGGCCCGGAATCCATTGGTGCCGTCGGTGACCGGATATTGGATGAGAACCTTGAAAAGAAAAGAATAGAATCCGGTGGTTATCCAGCGGAACCATGGGATGTTCACGGTCTCGCCACCGGGCAGATACCGTGATCCCTGCACGAAGTCGTATCCATCCCGCAGCTTGTCAAGTAGTCTGTGCATCTCTTCCGGATTGTCCTGATCGTCGCCGCCCATGATCACCACGGCTTTGAAACCATGTTCCCGCCCGTACAGCATGCCGGTTCGAATAGCTGCGCCCACTCCCTTGTTGATGGCATGCTCGAGCACTATCGCGCCGGCGCGGCGAGCCTCGTCGGCCGTGTTGTCGCGTGAGCCGTCGCTCACCACCACGATTGCCTCAACCTGATCGCGCGGTACCTTCGCCACCACCAATCCAATTTTACCGGACTCGTTGTATGCCGGTATCAACGCCATGATACGCATGTCGTCCGTCTCCTCCTTTTTTACGACCGGAAATCCCGCCCAGCCTGTCCTATCGTTCAATCACGTCGGGTGAGGCTCCTCATCTCTAACCCTATCCGCCTGTAAAATCAACCTGTTTCATCCCCCCATGATCCGGTTCCCGGTCCACTCCGGCCGGCGTATCCCGGGTGGTTTCGAGATCGCTTCCGACGCTGGGTTTCCCCCGCAGTTCCGGGAAAATTGCCCACAGGTCATAGATTTTAATCAGGCCGATGGTGTGATCCAGTGCCAACAGCCGGGGGGCATCGTCGGGAAGATAGTTTTCGTTCATGACTCCCGTGGCTTTCACGTAGGGATTCAGGATCACCTTCACGGGCAGGAACCGTTCCTCGATATACTTGATGGAGTCGTGGTACCAGACGTATTTTTGCCAGTCGACCAGCAGGTATCGGCAGTCATGCTCGGCCGCGGCAGCCTCGAGAGCCGTCACGGAAGGTGGTGGATAGAATCCGTTGTCGGGCCCGAAATAAACCGCCGAGACCGGCTTCATGGTGCTGAAATGCCGGTGCGGTTGTTCCCCCAGGAAAGTCATCGCCTCGGCATACCCGGATCGCAGCCGGGTCAGGTCACGGCAGCGAGGGAGGGAGACGGCGCACACCAGGAGAACGATCATCGGTACGACCCATCGCAACGGCCCACGCAGCCGTTTCTGCAGTCCGGCCAGGGTCGAGCCGGCGCAGAGTGCAAGGAGGGGAATGAGGAAGGAAATGGCGCGGGTGAGCCGGGTGCTGGAAAAGGTGAAGACAAGAGCGGGGAAGAACAGGTTCAATAACAGGTAACGATCGGATCGGCGGCGCGAGCACAGGATCAACATCATGCCAGCACCCCAGAGCAGAACCAGGGCTGGTCCATCCATCCGCCACAGCAGGTCGGGGTAAAACCAGGGATGGGACATGTCCCAATGTCCTTCGACAGCCAGTTTCCGGATCATGAACAAGAAGTACGAGTTCGATTCGTACCTGAGCAGCGGTCCCTGTATCAGCAGCCTGTAGATGCCCTCGGTCCCGAGCACGGGGATGGCGGCGCCGCACCAATAGGAAGCGGAAAAGTTTGCCAGTGCTCGCAGATCGCCTCTGCGCAGGTGCCCCGCGGCTCCGATTATCCATGGCAGCGGCAGGAAAACAAGAAGCCGGTAGCTGCAGAGGAGTGCGGCGCCCAGCATGAAACCGCCGGTCAGGGTCCGGATGACCGTGGGGTGATTGTCCCACGGCGCAAGCAGGTACATTCCCATGATCAACAGGCCGGCAGCGG
>JAFGDC010000576.1 GCA_016932295.1 candidate division CSSED10-310 bacterium | reverse complement strand
GGGCGCTGTGGCGCAGCGCGCCGACTTTCGCGGGCGCCGGCACGCCCAGAACGGCGCCGCTGGCCAGATGTTGCAGAACCATCATATCAGGCCGGCTTAGCAACTCCCGGTATCGGGTTTCATCAACCACCTTGTAGCGCAGATCGATCATATAGCCGGCTGCGGACAGATGGAGACTTTCCACCCTGATACCGAACTCCTGTTCAAGATCCGCTGACCGTTCCGTTGAAACCTCCACCGCCAGACCGGCGCTCTCGATTGCATGACCGGGGAAGGCGATTACCAGGTGCATGAGCAAAGTCAGGTGGACAACGCGGAAGAGGATGGCTGCCAGATGCGCGGAATGGCTTCTGGAAAGATAGTTTGGAATCACCCGCCCCATGATGTGAATCCTCCCGTAACAGCGCCAAGAGACCTGAACGCCGGTTTCTGTTTCTTGTCAGGGAAAAAGCCAGCCTTGATCCGAACATCATCATCAAGCCTGATCAGACAATCACCGGTGCCGGTACAGCCCCCCCCGGACCAGCCCGCGAACCTGTGACCGGGTTCCGCCAATGCACGCAGGAGCACCTCCGTTCCGGCGATATACTCCTCTTCACAATCATCTCCACAGGAAATGCCGCCGGGGAGTCCGACCACCTCGATGGATCCCAAGCCCCTGCCACTCCTGACGATCTGCAGTCGCCGGTAACCATCCCCGGCGAATGCCAAATAGACCATCATGCCGCCCGGGCGTTTGTCGTCGCGCACATTCAGGCTCCTGTCAATGAGGGTATAATACCCTGCCGTATCCACCTGCATCACGGCATCCATGGTACCCCCCGCGGGAAGCAGCAGCGAGTATGATTCGGTCCAATGGGAACGAGGATATCCATCCTCGGCGATGAGGGTCATCGCCGCCCCCAGCAGCATCGGGGTGTGGGTTTCAAGACCGGCGTTCAGGAATCGGACCAGGGTGCGCTGACCCGGTACACCAGCCTGTATGGAAGAGGCATCCGCGAACGTCTGACCGTTGAAAAGGAAATATCTGGGCGTGTAGTCGATGGTGCTGGTCACGGCTCGACCTGGACCGTATTCACCTCCGGCGACCGCGGCATGAAGTCGCGGGTCGATTTCACTCAGCAACAGTACTACCTCATTGTCATACGCCCCTTCCGGATGATCGTAAGCCTGCCCCGGCAGGTAATCCACCACGGCCGCGCCGTACAGTCCCATTTGAACCTGCACCGCCGGATGACTCCCGCTCTGGTACAGGTAGGTACCGGGCCGTAGCCCGGTCCAACGATACTTGGCCGGGGTCACGTTGCCGGCCGGTATTTCTGCTGTGAATGCCCGGGCCCGCCCGTCATCGAGTCGCCGGGGATGAGGCGTGGTCTGTCCCATCACCATCAGTGAGGTGGCCACGGCCAGGTTGTTGTCGAGAAAAAGGGTGAGGCTGGAATCTCCCGGTGGAACGGTCAAAACGGGTCCGGGCGAAGTGGGAACGCCGTCGCCGGCCGAGAAGCTGGAATCAAGGGCATAGCCCCACATGGTGACAGCGGCTCCGTCCGGCATGACGCGGACGTACTCCTCCGCCCTCAGGAAGTAATCGGCGCCCT
Source organism: candidate division CSSED10-310 bacterium (assembly GCA_016932295.1). The sequence goes on along the minus strand of JAFGDC010000576.1, from coordinate 3,936 downwards.
GCACCGCAGGCAGTATGGCCATGCTCAGCAGGACAGCGGCAATGATATGGTGGTGCGTATTGTGTTTCATGACAGCCTCCTCCACTAGGGTATATAGACATCCGGCGGCTCGACGATGAGCATGGTCATGAGCCCGCCGGGGAAAATGTCATAGTTGGTCATTTCTTTTTCCGAATGGGAATGCCACATGTAAAAATAACCGGCATTCAGGTTGAACCCGCCTTGACCTGGAGGAAGGTACCCGAAGGTACCAAGATACGGACTGCCACTGTAGGTCGCGCCAAAGGCAAGGTCCTTGGCATCCGGCAGCAGTACCGGGAACGGTCTGCCGTGTTCGGCGGGATCCTCTTCCGGTTCGAGCGGCACGACATCCATCAGTCCGTTGCCGTTGTGATCGATATCCTCCGGGCCGGGGAAATCACCCACCGGGTCCAGGTCGAGATCATGCTGGTGCCCATAGATGTCCCAACCCAACTGTGCACCGGTCCATTCGAACAGGCCGTCCGCCGTGCCGCCCGGATACACGGTGCAGGTGAAGTGCAATTCCGCCAGATCGATTCCAGCCGCCCCGGCGCTGCGTTGCAGGACGCCGTCCTTGGCGATGACCCTGACATGGTTGCCATGAGTATGGAAGGGATGTGGTTCGCGACCGGCGCCGATGAGCCGGAGCAGCACCTTCTCACCTGGATGCATGCGCACCATGCTGTTATAGGGTTGATGAGGCAGCCACTGAGCGTAGGCGGAAGCCATCGTATCGGGAGCGTTGCGGCCGTTGATGAACCAGTAAACCGGCCAATATTCGTTTAAATCTATTTGATTCCACAGTCCAAGCGCGGCTTTCTGATGGACATCGACATCCATTTCTGTGAGCAGGAACAGGTATTCCCTGTCATAGGCCGAGTCGGGGTGATTGTAAGCCAATCCCGGGCCTGCTGCTGGCCGGACGATCAATGCGCCCACCAGGCCCAGTTCCACCTGCAGATCAGGCTCGGTGCCGCTGTGATACATGTACGTGCCCGGCCGCGTGGCGGTGAATTGATAGGAAACCGTTCCACCTGGCGCAGCCTCCCTGGTCATGACTCCGGGAGTGCCGCCGGTGGCGATGACTCCCATCTGCCCCGGGAAGACAATGGACGTGCTCTGGTTCAGGTCATTGGTGAGATTGACGGTGATAACCGCCCCTTCCTGGACGATCAATGTTGGTCCCGGGTATTGGGATGGATCTCCGACGGCTCCATAACCCCAGATCAGCAACTGGAGCCCGTCACCCGTGGAAATGTACCCCTCGCCGGAGACGAGGTTGAAGGTGGTGCCCTGGATTCCCGGAATGGCCGCCTCGACGGCGATGCCCGTGGCCAGAGCAAGACCCAAAGAGAGACATGTTACGATAACACCTGTGTATTTCATGACGTTACCCCACTCAGTAAAGATGGATTTCGGTCATCATCCCGCCGAAATCCTCGCTGTCATTGCTCAACGCATAGAGATTCGATGCATAGATGAAGTACACCCCCGGCCTCGCTCCCGTTGTATCGATGATGGCATCGATGGATTCACCGCCGCCCAGGGTGACGGAATTGGAGGTGTAGTAGAGATTCCTGCCGTCCGGACCGCGCAGGATCCTGGCGCTCTTCCCCACCACCTGGAACGGCGGGCCGATGCTGCGCAGGGTGAAGTAGCTGATGGTGGAAAGACTGGAAATGCGCAGAAGTATGCGGTCGCCGGCCGCGGCTTCGATGAGCGAATCGACCGGTTGGGACAAACGACCGTCCATGCTGTTGGCGAGAGGCGCGTCGATGATCGTGTCCGGATAGCCGCGGCCGTTCAGCAGCGGGTATGTATCGTTCATGAGGGCAAATGGCAGCGGTTGGACATTCAGGCTCGCATCATGGAACACGGGATCGAACGCGGCGATCTGTATGGGATAATCGACATCGTAATAGGTGGAACCGTCACCATCGTTGTAGGCGTAGGTATATCCGGTGTGATGCGTGAACCCCGCCAGGTCGGTGCCGTCCGGAAGATCGTTCTGAGCCGGCAGGACGTACAGGTTGCCCAGCATGCCCATCTGCATGTGCTCGGCCGCTTCCACATGGCAGTGATACATGTAGGTGCCCGGTTCGTTCACCTTGTAGTAGTAGGTCAGGCTGGAGCCCATGTTGACTGAGATCGAAGTCTCCGGAAGGCCGTCGAAAATAGAGGCGGCATTGGCGAAACCATGCCAGTGGACCGAATGTGGATCGAAGAGATCCGGACGCATCATCATGCCGACATTGGTGAGGGTGAGGTACAGCTCCTGCCCCTCCTTGACCGAGATGGTCGGCGCCGGCAGATTGGCGCCCATCATTGCGTACTGCATCACCTGTTCGGGCGGCAGCCCGGTCACATCCGAAAAACCGAATACATACTGGAGCCTTCCATCCGCCATGTTGACGAAACCGTCACCGGCGGCGAGATGCGCACAGACGGCATTGGGATGGGCAGGGTCCACCGAATCGGGAACCGCATCACCGTCGAAATCGCCAGGACATTGTACGAACACTTCCGCGGCAACCGGTACGACGCCTGCCAGCAGAAGCGTGATGATCAGCATTATTGAATATTTCATGATCAGTATCCCCCCACGGATGAGATAGGATTCAAGGAAATGGATTGCGGCGGATAGGATCGCGCCGGCTGGAGACGGCTGTCTCCAAATTCGTCAAGTCGAATCCGAGAAGTGTTACGCGTTATCGGAGTGAACCCTCCTGGTTCCCCCAGCCCATCGAACCCGCGCGCCGCGTGAGTGAATTCATCGGCGCCGATATCCGGGGCTCCTTGCGAAGGCCTGACCTCGAAATCGACATCCCACTGCAGACGCGACACCATGGCTGAACCGGCGGCATCGCCGGCGTCGATGACCGGCGATGTATCGCGCAGGTGATAATCGCCGTAGAGCGTGGTGAGCGGCTCCAGGGTCACCGAGATGAAGGTGCCGCCCTCATCGATGGTGGCGGCGGTGAGGTAGTCGTTACTGTAATCCGCCACGAATCCAGCCGCCCCGGCCTGATTGCTCGGATGATACTCAGTAATCGCCGTCAGCAGGCAAAACCGGGGATCGAGTCGCTCACTGCCGTCCCCACCCAGCACGCCCAGATCCCAGTAGCGCCCGAGCGCCGGCAGCAGACCGCCCAGACCATTGTTCAAATCCGCCTCCCAATAGAAGGCGCGATTGTGCGCAAGGATGGTGTTCTCCAGGATGGGATTGGCGAAACCGGCGTATTCAGGATCCACCCCAGCGCCGATTGCAGACAGCAACGCCGGACTGTGGACATAGGCCGCCAGACCCGCCACGTGCGGTACCGACTGGTCATACGCGCCGGTGGTAAAAGCGGCTTGACCGGTTGCTGTCGTGTCGTTGCCGGTGATGGTGTCATGCATGATTCTGACCCGGGCCGCATCCTGAAGGGATATGGCGCCGCCGGTGTATGCCGCCGTGTTGTTGGCGATGATGTTATTGGTGATGTCAATTGTATACCAGTCCATCGGCGGCGAGCCGGCGGTCAGGACATCCATGCCGTTGGCGCGAAGCACACTGATTCCACCACCGTTGTTGGAACCGGCCAGATTCCCCTGAATGAGGTTGGCATTGATCATCACGGAGCCGGTACCGGGTCCAAGGGGATCGTCACCCACCGGCGGCTCGCCGGCCACCGAGAGGCCTCCGCCGTTCCCTCCCTGGTTGCCGCCGTAGAACACCTCGTTGAAGATGATCTCGTTGGCTTCGATCAGGCCGCCGTCACTGCGGCCGAAGTGGGAAACACCGCCGCCGCTCCAGGAGGACAGGTTGCCGCAGATGCGATTACCGGCAAGTTCATACCCGTCGGCGCCGCCGAATATGGTTATCCCGCCGCCGCCCATTATGCCGCTGTTGCGCGTGATCAGGTTGCGCCGGAT
>JAFGDC010000575.1 GCA_016932295.1 candidate division CSSED10-310 bacterium | reverse complement strand
CGATGACATCGCGTATAAACGGGGACTCGGGGCCGAGTTGGCCTTGGGCAGCAAGCGGATGGCCGACCGGTACGGCGGCCGTGAATTCGCCATGCAGTCCAAGGGATTGGAGTATGCCGCGTACGAACCCCGGGGCGCGGTGGGGCACGGCCTGGGATATGCCACGGCCAACCGCGGCGGCTGTCATCTCAACGGCGGCTACATGGTCTTCTGGGAAGCCACCGGTCCCATCACCATGGATCCGCTCTCCACCAAGGCAAAGCCTGCATACTGCATATTCCAGCAGAACACCTTCGAAGCCATCAGCGCCTCCGGCACCTGCATCTTCACCGCCTACGCGGTCATGCCACCGGCCGCCGCCGCCATGTCCGCCAATCCCCTCGCTGCCACTCTCACCCGGAAGCTGCTGGGCGGTTCGAGGCTCGTGATGGACCGGCTGTCGTTGATTCCCGAGCGGTTTCTCGCTTTCCATGTACCCATGATCCCGCACACCAGGGCCATCTCGACGCTCACCGGCATGCCCATGTCGTTGGGCCGCTTCATAGGCATTGGGGAACGAGGTTTCAACCTGGAGCGACTGTTCAACCTGCGGGAGGGGATGACCCGGCGCGACGATGCGCTGCCCAGACGCTTGACGCACGAGTTGCAGCGCGACACGGAGCCGGCTTCACGCGTGCCGTTGGAAACCATGCTGCCACATTATTACAAGCTGCGGGGGTGGGACGCTGACGGCATTCCCCGCCGCGCCAAGCTGCGCGATCTCGGCCTGGAATGGGCACGGCGGTAGCGGACGGTACAAACACTTTTTTCTTTACACTCCACAGTGTAAAGTAGAGTATTGTTTCTCACGAACATGCTTAGTGGCAGCGAATGAGTCTGCTACCCTCACGGAGCGTTGACTGGATGCGAATGGGAATAACACGCCGGTTTGTAATCGCCTTCCTCGTCATCCTTGCCGGATACGCGCTGCTCATGCTGTACGGGGGACGAATCGCGATCCCGCACCGGCAGCAGGGATTTGTCACGGAGTTCTATTTCAATCGGTACCTGGACGGCTCCCCGGACGAGCGCTGGGAGGATCTGGAAATAGACTTCAACGACGGCAGTCACGGCGGGCTCTTCAGAAGCAACGATTTCAGTGTGCGCTGGAGTGGTTGGCTGCCGATTCCGAGGACCGGCATGTATCGATTCGGCCTGCTATCCGACGACGGCTCCCGCTTATCGATTGATGGGCGGACGGTAATCGATCTGTGGTTCGATCATGCCGTGGAGGACGCCAGCGCCGAGGTGCGCCTGACCGAGGGGTGGCACCGGGTGGTGGTGGAGTTCTACCAGAAGAGCGGCCAGTGCGCCATCATGGCGACCATGACGGATGATGACGGGGAGACGAAGGTGCTGGGCAAAGCGCCGGTGAGCAAGGTGGAAGTGACGGACGCGGCGCCGGCCGCCTGGCTGCGCAAGCTGGCTTGTTCGAAGGTGGTCCGCGGCCTGGTGTCACCAGCCTACGTACTGCTGCTGCTGGCCGGCGGCCTGCTGCTGATCACGATTTTCATTCCGGTCGAAGGTGCCGCGGACAGGCGCAACTACCGGATACTGTATGTCCTGTTCGTGCTGCTCCTGGTCACCTGTTATCTGCCCCGGATCTTCTCCGGCGGATACCATGTCTTCGCCTATCTGCATTCGGTTGTCAACGACTTCGATCTGAAGCTCGGCAATCAATATCGGCTGGCCAGTGACATCATCCACGATCCTCCCGTGAGTATTTTTGAACTCATGGTTTCCGACAATCGAACCGTGCGCAACAACGAAGGCATTGGGACGGCTGTCCTGTGGTTCCCGACTTACGTCATCGGCAATCTCATCACCCGTTGGATGGTGATCCTGTTCGCCGCCGACAGCGCCGACGGCACTTCCATCGTCGAGATCGGGATCACGCTGTTCGGTTCGGTCATCTGCGGCCTGCTGGCGCTGGTTATGTGCTATGCCCTGCTGCGGCGCAGCCATACCCCGGCCGTCGCCATGGGCGCGCTGAGCGGCGCGTGGTTCGGGTTCCTGATCGTCTTCATGTTCAAGGCGCCGGCATACCCGCAATGCGCCCAGGCTTGCCTGGCAAGTCTTTTCGTCATACTCTGGTCGAACAAACGCTACCGACGGAGTACCGGGGACTGGTACCGGCTGGCGGCGGCGGCGGCCGGCATGATGCTCACGGGCTTCACCGCGGCACCGTACCTGCTGCTGCCAATCCATGAATGGCTCACGGCGCGCCGCAGAAACCATGCCATCACCCCATCTGGTCCCGCTGGTTTCGCCCTCATCGTCGGACTGGCGGTCGCCATGCAGGCCATTGTCTGGCGGCTGGTCAACCCGGTCGGTCCCGCCTTGTTGTCACCGGAAAGCCTCCTGCCCGGCCCCGCTGGCATACTGCTCGGCACCCACAGCGGACTGTTTCTGTGGTTCCCGGTCACCATCGCGGCCGCCACGGGAATCATCAGCAAGCTGCGCCGGGATCGTGACGAAACCACCTGGCTGCTGGCCGCCGTGGGCATCCTGATCCTGTCGGCCGCGGCCGGCACCAGGGTTACCGGTTGGATTATCGGCGCACAGAACGTCATGCCCGCCTTCCCCATCATCTGCCTGGGCCTGGCCTGGTTCCTCGCCCGGCCGAGCGCCGCATTCCCCGCCAGGCTGTGCCTGGTCCTGGCCGCGACCTGGTCTTTCTTTGTTTACGCCGCCTTCGAAAGAGGTCTCATCCGCGAACATCATCTGACGCTTTCCAGGTTTCTCGGCCAACTCGCCGGCCTGTCCTGGCAGCAGGTTTTCGAATCATGGAAATACTCCTTCTTCGTCAAAACCAGCTCCACTATCCTCTATTCAGATCAATATGCGGGGCTCCTGTTCATCCACTTCCTCCTCCTGTTCATGGTGTTCATGAGCCTTGGCTGCGCGTACGTGGTGCTGCGCCGGGTGAACCACCACTGACGCCGGCGCGGCGCTTGCCTTCACGATCAAACCGGCCAGACAGCGGGATGCATTGTGCAGCTACCTGACGGCTATAAAAGCGTGAAAGAACTGGGCAAGGGCGCCTTCGGCTCGGTCTGCCTGGTACAGCGCGCCGACGGCCGGCGCCTCGCCATGAAAGTCATCCTCCTGAAGGGCATGGAGGATGAATTGTTTCTGCGGCGCGAGCTGGCGGTGTTGAGCAGCCTGCGCCATCCTCACATCGTGGCGTTGGAGGAGTGGTCAACGACCGCCGAAAAAGCCTTCCTGTTCATGGAATACGCCACCGGCCGGCCGCTGCGGAAGGTGAAACCGGAACACCTGGGGCGGCTGGCCGTACAGATCTTCATGGCGCTCGATTACCTTCATGCCCGGGGTATCGTGCATGGCGATATCAAACCGCAGAACATCCTCGTAACTCCCCAAGGCACTCCCAAACTGCTGGATTTCGGCCTGGCGCGACTGATTCGACCTCAAGCCGGCGAAACGGATCAAGGCGGCCGCTTCTTCGGCACCATCGCCTACGCATCACCCGAACAGTGCCGGGGCCAATGGCGCATCGACGGCCGCACCGACCTCTACGGGATGGGCGTGCTGCTCTACAGCCTGTTGGCCGGTCGCCTGCCGTTCCCGGCCACCTCTTTCACCGAACTGTTGCTGGCGCATCTCCACCAGCGGCCGCGGCCGCCGTCCCTGGTGAATGCGGAGTTCGACAGGCGGTGGGAAGGCATCGTGTTGAAGCTGTTAGAGAAGCAACCGGGAGACCGGTACCAGACAGCCGCCGGGGTGGTGGACGACCTGATCGGCCTGGGACTGGCCGACCCGCCCCGACCAGATATCCAGGCGGCATCCGCCCGGGCGGGATTGGAAGCGGGCGCCGAGGCATCCCTGATGAGGTTGTTCGAACCGGTGCTGGTGGGACGGGATGAGGAGCAACGCATACTGCGGGACATGATCGCGGCGGCGCGACGCGGGGAGCGGCTGGGCGCGGCACTGTGCGGCGAGGTGGGGAGCGGCAAGAGCCGGCTGCTCAGGGAATTGCGGATCGATCACGAATGGCGCGGGGTACCCGTCTTCCAGGGCCGTTGCGGTGGAGAGCATCTTGGCGCCTGGGAGGAGATACTCCGCGACATGTGGCGGCACTCCCGCCATGCCATCCGGACAGAGGCGGCATGGAGCGGCGAAGAGGCGGACCTGCTGGCGGCCTGCTTCGCCCCGCTGGCAACCAGGGCCACCTGGCTGACCGCCCTGCGCCGCATCTCCGTCCATCACCCGGTGATCCTCTTCATCGACGATATGGATCGAGCCGATGCGGCCACCTGGCAGTTGCTCGGGGAATTGGTTGGAGGATGGCCCGGGACGACGAACGACGAATCGAACGATGCCGAAGGACGGGCCGGCCTGCTGGTAGTGATGGCGGCGGTGAGTCCGGACGGATCCTTCGAACAGGTGCTGTGGGAACGGCGCGATACGCTTTGCGTGCCCATGACGAGACTGGAACTCGCGCCGTTGAATGCCGGCCAGACAGCCGCGCTGGTCGATTCCATGCTGGGAGTGACGGATCCCCCGGCTGAGCTGCCGGGAATGCTGCACGACATAACCGGCGGGAATCCCCGGTTCCTGGTGGAACTGGTGACCAGCCTCGTGGAGCAAGGTCGCCTGGTAAGGCTGGACAACCGGTGGCGGCTGGAGGCGGAGGTCGTGCCGGCGCTGCCGCGATCCATGGAAACCTTGTTGAAACAGCGCCTGGATCCGCTCGATGAAACGTCCAGACTGGTTCTGACCGGCCTGGTCCTGTTGGGTGAGGATTTCACCATGAAACACCTGGGCGGAGTGCTGGACATGCCGATGGCCGAGGTAGCCGAGAGCCTGCGGCGGCTGCATGGACATCGCCTGGTCATCGAGTCGCGGCACCTCGGGCGGATCCACTACCAGTGCAGCCCTGGATTGGCGAGGATGACCGGCCGCCTGCTGGACGATCCCCGTCTCCGCCGCCTGCACAGTATTATCGCCCGGCTGCTCATCGCCGGCATGAAGACCGGCGAGGACAGGGCGGTGCCCCTTTCACCCTACCGGATCGCGCTCCATCTGGCTCTTGGGGAAACACCCTCCGATGCGATTCCCTGGTTCAAGAAAGCCGCCGAAGAAGCATTCCAACGGGAACTGTTCGACGCCGCCGATCAGGCCGCCGGCAAGGCGCTGGAACTCGGTGGCGGGGAGTGTCTCGAGACGGTTGTGGAACTCTGGCACCTGCGCGGACTGGTCAAACGGATACAGGGTCAGTTTCCGGCGGCCGCCGAGTGTTTTTCGCGGTCGCTGGAAACCGCCGGAAAGCTACCCCGCAGAGAACTGGCAGCCAGGGCGCTGCAGGCGTTGGGAGGCGTCTCCCTGTCCATGGGGGCCGCGGCTGAGGCGGAGGCGCATCTGCAACGTGCCGTGGATCTCCTCGCCGGGGCCGGGAACCCGCGCCTGACCGCCCAGTGCCAGTTGAGCCTGGGTGTCATTGCCTATAACCGCCAGGACATGGACCAGGCATCCAGCCGCTGCCGGTTGTCCCTGCGCAGCTTCCACCACATCCACGACCGCACTGGTGCGGCCCGTTGCCTCCGGTTACTCGGGGATATCCAGCAGCAACGGGCCTGCTACACCCGTGCCGCGCGCCTCCAGCGCGCCGCCATGCGCCTGTTCGACCAGGCCGGCAACCGTAGTAACCAGGCCGCCTGTCTTGGTGCCATGGGCATGGCGCTCCATGCCCAGGGACGGCATGATGCGGCCAGGGAGCACTACGAACAGGCAATCGGGTTGTTCAGACAACTGAAGCACCGGCGCGGTGAAGCCATGACCCATGCCAATATAAGCCAACTGCTGACCGAACAGGGTGAACCGCGCAAGGCGCTGGACCACCTCCGACGGGCCCGGGAGTATTTCTCGGAGATCGGCTACGCCCTGGGAACGGCTCATGCCTGTCTCGGCCTGAGCAGGATTTACCGGGAACTGGGTGAACTGAACACCGCGGAGTCCACATTGCACGAGGCGGCGAAGCGATATGAAGAACTCGGTCATCGGCTTGGTGCCGCCGAATGCCTCCTCGAAAAAGCCAGCCGGCAGTTGTCACGAGCGGAATTACCGGCAGCCGGGGAGAACGGCCGCGCAGCCCTGGCCACCGCCCGGGAACTGGAGGACCGCCCGGGAGCGGTGCGTGCCATGCTGCTGCTGGGAGAAATCGCGACGGAACAAATGGATCTCGAAGGAGCGGAAACCTGGTACCGCGATGCACTTGCAGCCTCCAGGGATATCCAGAACCGGCAATTGGAGGCGACCTGCCTGGCGGAGCTTGGCGCCATGCGGCGCAGGCGCGGCGCTTACCACGATGCCGTGCGCCTGTTCGACAACGCCTGCGAACTGTTCGAAACCTGCGGTGTCCGACCAGGAGTGCTGCGCTGCCTTCTGGCGGTGGCTGAACTTGAGGAACTCCTGCATCCTGAGGACGCCCCCCTGGCGGACGAAGAGTTCGAGGCGGCGGCAAAGGAACTGGATGACTGGGTGGTGGCGGTGCACTGCCTGCCGCACGCGACCGGCGGCGACCGGCGGCGGGACTGGCTGGCGGACCTGGCGGCCAGGGTGGCGCCCCACACCCACGATACCAACCTGGCGGCCGTCTGCGCGCTGCTGCGCGCCGAAGCGGAACTGGCCGGCGGCGATCACGTTGCGGCCAGAAACCGGCTGGAGCATGTGACCGCCAACGCCACCCCGCTGCACCGATTGGAGGCGGCCATGGCGCTCGCGGCATGCACGGCGCGGGTATCGCCGGAGGCCGGCATGATCCAGGCGGAACAACTGTTGGAACTCACCGCCCGGCACGGCCTGGTGGATCACCGGAGGCGCCTGCTGCAGGCGGTGCCGGCATGGACCGGCGCGGCAAGGGACCGGGAACGGTTCGCCTGGTTCGCCACCCAGTACAATCACCTGCTGGACGAATTGCACCGGTTGAATCGAGACGCTTCGCTTGTCCATCGACTGGGGGTGGAGGTATCCTTCTCCGGAAAGGCGGAAACCGCCGGCAGACACCGGAACAGCGACGGACCAGCGGAGGAGGACAAGGAGACCGCGATGACGCTTCGCCATGAAGAACAACTTCTCAGAGTAGTAATTGAATCAGGGGAGGCCTTCTTCACCGCCGATGAAATGGAACCGATGCTCACCGCCATGATGGATCGGATCATCGAAGTGACCGGCGCCGAACGAGGCTTCGTGATGCTGGCGGACCAACAAGGCGAACTGTGCTTCATGGTTTCACGCAACATGAAGCGGGAAGACATCTCGTCACCGGATTTCGAGACCAGCCACTCCATCATCCAAACGGTGTTCACCGGGGGCGCGCCGTACCTGAGCAGCGATGCGCGGGGTGATGCCCGCTTCGCGGCCAGCCGTTCGGTGCGTTCCCTGGGTTTGCGATCCATTCTCTGCCTGCCTATCCCCGCCTATCCAGCCGGTGATCCGACTCGCCAGGCAGGTGTGGTCTACGTGGACAACTGCACCGAGTATGACCTCTTCACACAGCGCCAACTGCGACTGCTGGAAGTACTTACCCGGCTGGCCGGCCTGGCGCTGGCCAACACCGCCGCCAGGGAACAACTTGAAGCGCTGTTGCAGGCCGCCGAGGAAAAAAATACATCACTCCGTTTGGAATTACAGTCACGCTATTCTTTCCACAATATCATCGGCAGGTCGCCGGGCATGCGCCGACTCTATGATCTGATCGAGCTTGTGGCGGACACGAGCGCCAACATCCTGATCACCGGAGCGACCGGAACGGGCAAGGAGCTGGTGGCGCGGACGATCCATTACAACAGTGCGCGCCGGACCGCCCAGTTCATCGGCATGAACTGTGCCGCCCTGCCCGAGAGCTTGCTGGAAAGCGAGTTGTTCGGGATCGAGAAGGGCGTGGCGACGGGCGTGAATCAACGTCCGGGAGTGCTGGAAAGGGCTGACGGCGGCACCCTGTTCCTGGACGAGGTGGCGGACATGAGCCCGGCGGTCCAGGCCAAGATGCTGCGCGCGCTGCAGGAGCGGGAATTCACGCGGATCGGCGGGAGTCACGTGGTCCGGGTCGATATCCGGGTGATCTCGGCCACCAACAAGGATCTCCAGGAAGAGATGCAGGCCCGCAGATTCCGCGAGGATCTGTACTATCGTTTAAACGTGGTGCACCTGCCCATTCCGGCCCTGGCTGATCGGCCCGAGGATATTCCGCTGCTCGTGGAGCACTTCATCCGGCATCTGGCGGAGGAGAACAACCGCCGGATCACCGGCATCGACGGCGACGCCATGGCGCTGCTCTCAGCCTACCATTGGCCGGGTAACGTCCGCGAAGTGCAGAACGTTATCCATCGCGCGGTGGTGCTGGCCAGGAGTGAACGCATCACCGCCGCGGAACTGCCCGATCACGTCCGCGGCGCCGCGACCCCGATGCTGACCGGCGGCGGTTCCATCAAGCAGAAGCTGGACACCTTCGAAAAGCACCTGGTGGAGACTGCCTTGAAACAGGCGGCAAACATCAAGAAGGATGCCGCGGAACTACTGGGAATCACACCGCGGGTGCTTTCATACTATCTCAGGAAGCATAACCTTTAGGCAGATACGATCCCCGTGAATCACCCGGCGCGAAGGGCCATGGCGACGCTCCGGGCCTGACTGCGGGGAGCGGTGGTGACACAATCCCACCGCTGGGCGGACGCGGGTGCCGGGCGGTCCAGGTTGCGGAGTCGGCCGCATCCAATTCGGATTCGGGCCCGTGAGCCGGCTGAGGGTGGCAAACGGGCGCAAGCGGGGCCGGCCGGTATACCGCACCGAGACAACTGAAACGTTTTTTACCTCGCCTGGGATTGTACCCGTACCACCACGATGGTGATATCGTCATCCTGCTCGCCGGACTCGCCCCGATACCCGCCGGCGGCATCCAGGATGCGTTTGACGAGCGATTCAGCCGGGATATGTGGGTCCAGGATATATGGCAGGTGGGAAGCGAAGAGGCCGTCGCCGACCGGCAGATCGAGGAGGCCGTCGGAGCAGACCGCGATGACTGTCTCACCCCGCAGCGCGACATTCTCGAGATAGTAGGAGGAAGGCAGCTTCACGCCCAGCGGAATGGACGAGGGCAGGGGCGGGTCGGCCGGGGTGGTGGTATGGGGACCGGCAAGGAACAGGGGCGGATGTCCGGCCAGGCCGTAGGACATCCGGTCACCCCGGGCAGCGAACAACAGGTAGGCGACGCTGACGAAGCCGCGATGGTCGACCGCCATCAAGGCGCGATCGATGGCGGCGAGCACCATGGCTGGAGTGGGATCGTACTCCAGGGCGGTGCGGAATGCGCCGGCCGCCACGGCGGCAAGGAGAGCGCTGTCGGTGCCGTGACCGGCCGCATCACCCAGCAGGATCGCCAGACTGCCGTCCGCCAGCAGGCGCGCATCGTATATATCACCGCCCACCTGGCTGGCGGGCAGGCAACGGGCCGCGACATCGAACACGGCGGTGGCCGGCAACCGGGACGGCAGGATGCTGGTCTGCATGTGCCGCGCCATGGCCATCTCCTGTTGAAGCCGCTGTGCTTCCCACTCGGAGGTGATGTCCCGCAGCGACAGGAGATGCACCTGGGACTGGAACTGGTCCACGCTCATCTCGTCGTACCCGGT
>JAFGDC010000574.1 GCA_016932295.1 candidate division CSSED10-310 bacterium | reverse complement strand
TTATGCCGAGATAGGCCCCAATCTCATCTACGGATAGCCATCTGTCTTCCATCATTTTAACTCCGGGTGCTCGCCGCCATCTCAAACGGTGACTAAGCCCAATGTTTAAGGTTTGTGGTCTATACCCGTTCTCATCCTGTTTGGTCTGAGTCAAACAGAAAAAAACCACATGGCGGGCGAGAAAATGTCAAGGCAATATTTGCCATTTTAACCGAGTTTATCCGAATGAAGTCCCTTTCCAGATCCTTTCGGTTCGCTTGCCTAATAGACCAGGATGCATGGGCGACCAGTCGTAAATCCAGGCAGCGCAGGGTGTTCTGTTTGCCAATACCGCCACCATCACCCGCTGGTGCATGCTATGCCCGTCGGTCTGAAATCCTTCCAGCCGGTCGATGGGTGGCAGATCCCGCTGCGGATCGGTGAAGGTCACCAGTTCCCCATGGATCAGATCCCAGTCTCCGGTCGGGCGACCGAAGCGCGGTGTGGCGACCTCCTGTTGTCTATGGGCGTCGGCCGGCGGGTGTGGCCCATGAGGGTGGCGGTCTCGTCCTCGACCTCCCAGGGGTCATAGCTGCTGGGGATGCCGATATGACGGACCGTGCCACCCACCACCGAGTGGATGGCCCAGGCGATCTGCTCCCGGGTGCATTTTACGGTCTCGATCTCGATCCCGTAGTGAATCTCTTTCAGGTTCATGCGTGCCGCCGTCGTATGCAAGGGCACTTTGGCCGGCAGGTCCACCGCCACTGCCATACTCAAGACCACAAACCGTCTCCGTTTGTAGTCACGCCGCCGCAATCATGATAGCATGCCGCGATATCGCCCGATATCAGTGAGGAGTACTGGTGAAGGCCCGGAAATCAAAGACTTTGACATTTCCTGTCATGACGGGATACCGACGTGCGTATCACCGGTGGCCGAAGTGCTGCGGGGCCGGTCCCCATCAGTTCCGTTCATGGCCCCTGCCGTTCCGGCAAGGTGGCTTGTTTCCAACCCACGCTTTCAGGGAGGATGGCGGCGCCCATGGACAATCAGGCTGATTCGAAAGTGTACAATCGGGCCAAGACAGTGGTGGACATCGTCGAACTGGCGCTGAGCCTGGTGTTTCTCGCGGTGGTGGTGTTCGCCGGCCTGTCGGTACGGCTCCGGGACGTGGTCGGCGGCATGCATCCCAATCCGTACCTTCGCCTGCTCATCTTCAGCGGCATTCTCGCCGCCGCCAACTACCTTCTCTTCCTTCCACTGTCGTTCTATTCGGGATTCGTCCTGGAGCATCGGTTCCGCCTGAGCAACCAGCGCATCATCGACTGGATCGGCGATGAAGGCAAGCAACTGGGGCTGTCCCTGCTGTTCATGGTGCCACTGCTGACGGTCTTCTACTTCCTGCTGCGGACGCTTGGTCATCACTGGTGGCTACCCATGGCCTGCATCCTTTTCGTATTCTCGATTCTGCTGTCATGGCTGGCGCCGGTCATCATCATGCCGCTGTTCTATGAATTCACCGAGGTGGATGACTCGATCCTGACCGAACGACTCACCACGCTGTCCCGGCGACTGGGTGTCACGGTCCAGTCGGTGTTGAGCTTCAACATGAGCGCCAAGACCAGGAAGGGCAACGCCGCGCTGGCTGGATTGGGCAAGACCAGGCGAATCCTGATCGGGGACACTCTACTGGAGCTTCTGGACCATGACGAGATCGAGGCCGTGTTCGCCCACGAATTGGGACACCACGCCCTGCGCCACATGCCCAAGGGTATCGCCATGGGTTTCCTGAATATATTCACGGGCATGGGACTGGTGGCCTACCTGTATTATCTGTCTCTAGGATATTTCGGATTTACCGGCATCGACGACCTGGCGGCTCTCCCCTTGCTGCTGCTCTACCTGTTCGGCTTCATGCTGGTCGCACTGCCGATACAGAACGCCATCTCCAGGCGGTTCGAATTCGAGGCTGACAGTTTCGCCATCCTGCATGCAGCGTTTCCGGCCTCCTTTTTCACCGGCATGCGAAAACTTGAGTCCCTGAACCTGGACGATCCTGATCCCCATCCGCTGATCGAGTGGTATTTCTATTCCCATCCTTCTCTCGGACGGCGGCTTGGGAACGCGAGGGACATGCTGGAATCCTGATCGAGACGGTTGACCGAATGAACGACGGCATCCTGGCGTAACCCCGATCCGGGACATGAACGACATCAACTGCACACCGTGTGGCGTGTAACGCTGTGCGGTAAAAACGTGGTTTCACCTGGCGCGACGCGCGTGGCAGCGGTCTCCAGCCGGTTGCCTGGCCCCCCGGCTGCGGAATAACACCAAAGCAGCACTACGAGGGGTGCGAAGCGCTGGTGCGCGATCCGTTTTCACGGATGGCGCGACCTGTCCCGGGCACACAACAACATGGAGAGACAGGGGACGGCCAGGGTGCGAGCGAAGCGCCGGTCACCGGGCAGCGATGCGCCGCCGGTCACACGGCATCTGCGCCCACCGCCTGCGAGACATGTGAGAAGCCATCCCGCCGCAGCAGTTCGTCGAGATCCTTCAACACACGCCTTACCAACAGAGGCCCTTTGTAGATGAAAGCCGTGTAGATCTGCACCAGTGAAGCACCCGCCTTGATCCTGGCATACGCCTCTTCTCCATCACCGATGCCGCCCACCGCGATCAAGGGAACCTTGCTCCCCAGCCGGCGCCGCATGCCCCGCAAGACCGCCATGGCGAGATGCGCCAGCGGCCGGCCGGACAACCCGCCCTCCAACCCCGGATCGAAACGCAGCATATCCCGCCGCACCGTCGTATTGGTCACGATCAGGCCGTCTATCGACTCGGCCTGGATGACCGCCGCGATATCGTCCATGAGTTGCTCATCCGCATCCGGCGCAATCTTCAACAACAGCGGCGTGCCACAATCCGCCATGGTCCTCCGTACCGCGCCGGCCAACTCCCGCAGCGCGGCCATCTCCTGCAGCGCGCGCAATCCCGGCGTATTGGGCGAACTCACGTTCAGGGTTACGAAATCCGCGAAAGGCACAATCCGGTCCAGTGCCGCCAGGTAGTCCGGCACCGCATCCGCCACCGCCACGACATAAGACTTGCCTATGTTGATTCCCACCGGCACCAGCGGCCACCGTCCCCGCTCCCGGTACCGACGCAGCCGTTCAGCCATGGCGGCGGCACCCCGGTTGTTGAATCCCATATGGTTGATCACCGCCTCCTCGCCCACCATCCGAAAGAGTCGCGGGCGTGTATTCCCTGCCTGCGCACGGGCGGTCACCGTGCCAAGTTCAATGAAGCCGAAACCGAGATGCTGCCAGGCGGTCAAGGCACGGGCATCTTTGTCAAAACCAGCCGCCAGACCGACCGGATTTGGGAACCTCACACCCAGCACTGTGGTTTCCAGGGTTGGACTTGAGTACCCGATCAAGCCACCGGCCGACGCCATCAGCGGAGATGCCAGTGAGAGTCCCCGCAAGGCCCGTTCATGGGCGTGTTCGGCATCCTGGAGAAAGAGCAGCGGTCGCAGCAACCGTTCGTACATGACGCCCTCCAGCGCAATGATCACTTCACCAGCCGGTTCACCGGCACCAATTCGATACCTTTCGCGATCAATTCCGGGCAATCCGCCTTCAGAACCTGGTAGGTGCTCTCCCTGGCATGGCCGATGGCCACGGCTGAGCCGTTCCGCCGCGCCAGTCCGACCGCCTTGTCCAGCATGGCGCGGATCGCCGCGGGATCGGCGTCGTTATCCAGGAACACGTCGCGTTTCACGGTGGGAACACCCATGTCGCGTGCGATCTTGTAGGCAATCGAAGCGGCGATGGTGCGACTGTCCACGAAGAACAGATGACGGTCCTTCAGATGTTTCATGACCTCGCGCATGGATGCTTCCTGGCAGGTCAACCGTGAACCCATGTGATTGTTGACACCATCGGCGAAAGGCACGGTCGCCAGGTCACCGGCCAGGTTTTCGGCAATACTGTCGCATGACATGTCGACCAGCAGAGCGCCGGGACCCGGGTCCACTTCGGGATATCGCTGCGGTTCCATGGGCAGGTGCAGAATGACGGTTTTTCCGCCGGCATGGGCCAGCCTGGCGGCGGTACCGGAATGGTCCAACCTGGGCAGCACAGCCATGGTCAGGGGGAAATCGAGGGCAGCGAATTTCCGGGCCAGGTCCGCGTCATAGCCGCAGTCATCGATAATCAAGGCCAGTCGAGCCGCGCTGGATTTCACCGCGGTTGGAGTGGCTGA
>JAFGDC010000573.1 GCA_016932295.1 candidate division CSSED10-310 bacterium | reverse complement strand
GTCTGCGCTTCCACTCCCTGGGAGGCGTCCACCAACAGCAGCACACCTTCGCAGGAGGCGAGCGCACGGGATACCTCGTAAGCAAAATCCACGTGCCCGGGCGTGTCGATCAGGTTCAACTGGTAGTCACGGCCGTTCTTGGCATGGTAGGGCAGGCAGATGGTATTGCTCTTGATGGTGATGCCGCGTTCCCGCTCCAGGTCCATCGTGTCAAGGAGCTGGTCATGAAAGTTATGTGCGTCCACCATGCCGGTGTGTTGGATGAACCGATCGGAAAGGGTGGACTTGCCGTGGTTGATATGGGCGATGATACTGAAGTTGCGGATTTCCACCATGGGTACCTCACCTCCGGCGCATTGCCGGGTACGCCCGAAAGCTACAGGTTTCGGGCGACGGAGTAAAGTCAAATCGTTCGGAGTGGGTGTATTGAGTCCTTCCGATCAGGTTTTCAACCCGCTGTCGAACTGTGTAACGGAGCGCGTGGCGCCAGCCCCTGGAGCGCGTGGCGCCAGCCGCGCCTTGGTTGGGCGAGTCGCCAGACTCGCGGTAACGTGGGAAGAACGTGCCGGATCCGGCAATCAGCTCCGTTGAGTTGGTACTATTCACCATTTTCAAAATGTGGTGCGATCGCACAGGATTCCTGCGAAGGACCGCCGGATGGAAATCGGTCTTGGCGGCTTCGTCCCGAAGTGCATCCTTCCGCCCGCCGGAAGGTCCATATGGAATCGTCGCGGATCAATCCCACGCAGCCCATGCCTGGACCAGACGCGGTCACTGTTGATGCTGCTTCCCGATAGTTCATCCAACATTCCAGTCTCCACATCTGTCACGGAGAGCACGCTCACGACTGCCTGTCATCAACCTTGGATATGAGCAGCGCAGTGAACGGCGAAGAGGGCATGGGGCGCGAATGCGGATTGATTCAATTTCATCTTGACGCACCAGAGCGATGCCGGATTGGAGGGTTTGTCGTTTCGATTATTGCCAGAGCCTGCCTGAATGCACCCGATGGCATTGCGGCGGCTCGATGTGAAAAATATATTTTTATCCCCCACCGATCTTGGATTATAGTGAATGTCAGTGGAAAGGATGTGGTGGAGAGGTGGGATGCCTGAGTATGGGCGTATCGGCCAACGATAAGTTTACCCGTGAAGGCGGGTAGCCGATGTACGGAGCCGGAAGGCAACAGGGGGTCGACACGAAGGAATCAGAGAAGTTCTTTCGCAGCGGGATTCCCATCAGAAACGGCAACGCGCGGTGACGCCGGGGTGTCAACTGCGATTGCGCCACCCGAAGGTGTTATGAAGAAACCATATGAGGGTCGGCAAGCGAAAAAAGACCCAGTCCTGCGAGGAGTAGACGTGGAACCCTATGTAACTGCTAAGAACATCGAATCAAAGGCTCTGTCGTGGTTGGCGCACATCCGTCCCTACAACCAGCATGAGATGCGGCTGAACGCGGCGGCGAGCGCCCTGCTCGTGGTTGATATGCAGCTGTTTTTCCTCGATGCGGCCGCTCCTGCGTTCACGTGTGGTGGAATGGCGATCCTCCCGACGGTGAAACGCCTCATGGATGCCTTTCGCCGGGCGAACCGTCCGGTGATCTATACCAGGCACGTTCACCATCCCGGCGACCTCGACTCCGGGATCATGGGTTGGTGGTGGGAGGGTAAATGTCTCGAAGGCAGTCCGGAGAGTTCGGTCCATCCGGATTTAACCCCGAGACCAAACGAGAAAGTCGTTTTCAAGCATCGGTACTCCGCTTTCTATAACACTGATCTCGAGACCGTGCTGCGCTGTCTGAAAGTGGAAGATGTCGTCGTCTCGGGGGTCATGACCAACATGTGCTGCGAATCAACGGCGCGGGATGCCTACTATCGGGACTACCGGGTTTTTTTCCTGGCGGATGGGACGGGATCGGTCACTGAGGAGATGCATCTGGCGAGTCTCTTGAACCTCGCGTTTGGGTTCGCGTACGTGACGACCAGTGATGCCATCATGGCTCAACTCACCTGTGGGTAACCGCCTAGCAAGCCGAACATGCAGCACGATGCAGCGCACGGACTTCGGTCGCCGCTGATCAGACAGACATTCCAGACACCGGAACCATATCTGCTCACATCGCTGTCACGCATGCTCGTCAGGAGAAAAGAGTGGATGGTACATGGCTGAAACGGGTGGAACCGATGTGGGCGATCTGGCGGAAGAAAAGTTGTACCGGCAGCGTGCACGCGGCGCTCACTCAATTCTGGTTCGCCAGGCCAAGGCGGGACGCACTATCCAGTATGGCGGGCTGGCAGATGAACTGCCGATGAGCAACGCGCGGAACCTCACCTATGTGCTGGGAGCGATCGGTAATGCCCCGATGCGATTGTCGGAGAAATGAGGCATCGCCGTCCCGTCCATTCGGTCATCACTGGATATAAAACGCGGCTGCCTGGCGAAGGAATATCCTGGTTTGCTCCAAACGTGGAGTGATTTGGAAACGCATCGTCCAGGGACAGGAGGATCATCGTAGCGGCGACCCGGGCGAGGTTTTTACCTGCAAACGATGGAATGATGTCCTGGCGCATTTCAAGTTGAGACCGTTGCCACCCGCGATCGATGACCTCCCGGGGATTGGCGATGCCGCCCAGGCTCACTCCCAACAATCGTGTCACTGGAAGATCCTCACTCGACTTTTGAAATCTCCATCCCTTTACCTTTCCGCCCGTTGCCGTTATGGTGGAACAAGGTTCCCCCTGTAAAGGAGGCTCAATGCGGTTTCGAACCCGATGCCACCTGCTCATTTCAGCGTTCATCTGCCTGGCCGGCATCCCGCTGGCTGGCGCCGTGACCGTCGAGATGCGGCTCAACAACCAGGGTTTCGCTTCCTACGATCACTTCCTCGCCGCCGTGCACTTCCTCAACCTGGGCGATCCCATCGAAGCCGCCCAAATCTACGGCATCCTCGATGTCGCCGGTGAATACTTTTTTTATCCCGACTACACCACTGAGACCGGTTTCGAAGTGATGGACCTGCCCGTCGGGCTCACCGGTGTGGTGTTGCTGGACCTCGTGTTTCCGGACATCGACGAATTCATACCCTTCGGCCCCATCAGGTTCTGGGGAGCATGGTTCGTCGATTTGGATCGTTATGGGTACGATGTGGCCGAATTCTGGCTGGATCCGTCCCGCCGCCGGACACCGCCGCCTACCATCACCCTGATCCCTCCTTCGCCCACTCTCACTCCCCTCGTGCCGACATCGACAGTTACACCGCCGCCGTCGCCCTCGCCGCCGCCCCCCAGTCCCACCTGGACCGGCACGCCGCCACCAACCTTCACGTCAACGCCCACCCTCAGCCCATCGCGCACGGCCACGCCGCCGCCTCCCAGCGCCAGTCCCACACCCACGACGACACCTCCGCCGCCGACCGCCAGCCCGTCACCCACGGGCACTCCGCAGCCGTCTCCCACCGCTGCGGCCCTGTTCATCCAGGTGTCACCCGGTGAATTCCCGATGGGGTCGCCACCGGACGAAATGTGCCGTGCCGGTATTGAGGTCCGGCACTCGATCACCCTGACCATGAGCTTCATGATCCAACGGACGGAAGTCACCCAGGCACAATGGTGCGAGCTGTTCGAGGTCAATCCGGCCTATTTCCTGGATCCGGCGCGGCCCGTGGAATTCGTCAACTGGTTCGAAGCCGTCCTGTACTGCAACCGGCGCTCCGTACTGGAAGATCTGCGGCCCTGCTACTACAGCGACGAAGCGTTTACCATACCCTTCGACGGCACGCCGCCCATGGGCGCCTCACCTCTGTTCTGGGACCATGCGGCACCCGGCTACCGGCTGCCCACCGAGGCGGAATGGGAATATGCCTGCCGGGCGGGGACCGATACCCCCTATAACAGTGGCGAACCCAACCTCGACTGTCAGGAAGATCCCAACCTCGATCCTCTGGGCTGGTATTATTTCAATTCCATGGTCGGTGTGCTGAACACCACTCACGAGGCGGGCATCAAGCAGGCCAATGCCTGGAACCTGCATGACATGCATGGCAATGTCTGGGAATGGTGTTGGGACTGGGATGCCCCCTACCCGTCGGACCCGGTGACTGATCCCTTCGGTCCGGACAGCGGTACGCTCCGTATTCTGCGGGGTGGCGCGTACGACTGCAGCGCCCAGAGTTGCCGCTCCGCGGGTCGGTATAGTTCATGGCCGGCATTCCGTAACTGCTACACCGGATTCCGGCCGGTCAGGACCATCTTTACTGTCCCTGACCCATCCCCGCCGGCTGTCGGCGTGAGATGAGATGTGAGCTGGGGTCGTACCAGGAATCTTGTAATGATCGTTGGAACGTATTGACATCAAAGGATTTGTGAAAGTCGAGTTTTATTCCATCAAATAGAGTCATCGAAACAGATAAGTTACTCTTCGAGAGGAGTTCAGCTTCACTGAATGACTGGGGCGGTCCCCTGATTTGCTATCCGGATCCGCAATCGTTCCGCTCACTCTTCCCAGCCGAATTCGAACACACCGACGCTGCCGAACAGGTCGCTCATATCCGCGGTGAGCAGTCCCCCGTACCATCGAATGCCAGATGCCGCGCCGGCGTCTTCGGGCCATGTGAAGGGTTCCAGCGCCAGCACAACTGTCTCGCCCGGCGGGAATTCCGGCCAACTCTCCAGGTACGTATCGAAGCCGTTTCCGAACGAGGGTCCGAAGAAATACGTGCCGTACACATCCAGCACCACCACCAGGGGATGACCCGCCAGGCTGTCGGCGGCGGCGTTGCACACCAGTGCCGCGCAATAGCAGGTATCGCCGGGCCGGAAAACCGTCCGCGGCATGAGCATTGTTACGCCTGTGTCAATGCACGGCGCGGCGGTGGGAGTGGGTGAAGGTGCCGGCGTGGGCGTCGGTCCCGGCGCGTGATCCGCCAGCCAAGGCAGGGATCTGCTCAACAGGTCCTGTAGCATGTCCTCGAACCGGACGCCTTCGAGGGCGAACGGGAGGAACATCACCCGTCCATAGGAAAACTCGCGGTACACCACCCCGGCCGCCCCGGGCACGTCCCTGAATCCGGCACCGGTCACTGCCGGCTCCAGCGTTTGAACAAAATCGGGTTTCAGTTCCAGGGAGCCCTCGTAGCTGGTCCTCAGACGGAGCGACATCCCGCTGAACAATGGATCGTCACTCAGTCCGTCCACGTAGTTCGAACCGGTATCGCCGCCGGCCTGTTCCACGCCCGCGAAATCATTCAGCCACTCGTCGCCGCCATCCCGATGCACATTCCTGCCTACATCCCACCCAGCCAACATGACCGAACCGCCGCCGTCCGTAAAGGCGGTGAGCGCTTCTCGCACATCGGCGGCGGGGAAATGTTCCCAGCCGAACGTCCAGATCAGGGTCCTGTCACGCAACTCCGTATACGCGGTCTGGTCAGGATCACCCCTGAACCGAGGATCCCATGCGACATGATCGACCGCCAGTGCATCGAGCGCGGCGGTGATGGCGGCCAGCGCAGTCTCGTCCGGTGAGTAATCCAGCACCACGTTATCTGCCGGTATGAACGGAACGGACGTAATATTCACTGCTTCCGAATAGAGCTTCACATTCCCCAGATCATCCTCGGCGCGCAGGTGTCCCAGGTAGTCCGAAGGCGGTTCCGGCGGGCTGAACAGGCTACCGTACAAGCCGTCTCCGGCGGCTCCATCCCCGTGCTCACCGTCGTCGTGGAGTTCCACGGTGAATCGGGCGCCTCCGGTGACGGCCGTAAACTCCGCCTGAACCGAGGCGACACCCGAGACATCCTCCGCCCGGCAGCGTATTTCCACTGCCTGTCCGACGCGGATTGACCTGGGCGCTGCCGAGTGGTCATCGATGGCCGGTCCGAGCGTGTCGGTGACCAGCAGCTCGAGATCGGCCTGCCAGGGACCGCCATTTGCAGCCGTAACGGTCACGTGAAGCGGCAACGGCGTATCGTGGGGACAGTCGCCTGATACAGTGAAGACGATCCCGGCCCAACCACTCTGTGCTCCGAATCCCGGCCGGATCGTCACACCGGTGTCATAAGAGCCGCAGTCATAGACGTACGAACTGTCGATGGTGAAATCCAAGTCGGCTTCCTGCACTGTTTCGCAGCCGCCGTTATACAGGATGAGCTGCAGGTAGACGGTGTCGCCGGGATCGATAGTTCCGTTGTCGGAAGAATCCCACGCGACTGCCTGGTCGGTGACGGTGACCATGGGACCCGCACCGAGGTATCTTGTGATGAGTTCGTAGTGCACCGGTACACCATCGGCAAGCAGGGTAAGTTGCAGGTCCGCTGAGTGGGGTGGAATGACGCCGGCGGCGGTGGTCAGGACGAAGGGCGTAACCGGTCGTGCCAGAATGCCGCGGCCGATATCTCCGTAAGTGGCGGCGCCTGACTGGATGACGACCGCGGGATCGGCGCAGGCAAGTGTTGCTGTCACGTTTTCGATCAACAGGCCCGTGTTTATCAGTACTGGTGAAAGTGCATACGTCTCCTGCCCTTCAAAACAAGTATCACCGTCCCCCTCGTTTTCGACCCATTCGCTGCTTTCGACCGCCAGCCGCGGCGAGCCGGCAAGACCGCCGGCACTGGCGGTGGGATCGCCGAACATGGCGTATTCGATGATATTGTGCATATCGTAATAGTCGTTGATGCCGCTGTTGATGAGATAATAACGCTGCGCCCACGCCATCATCTGGGCCGGGGTGCGGGCACCCGCGAAGTAGGAATTGAAGAAGGCGTATTCCAGGGCACCGGATCCATCATACTTGTCGCCGCTGGACATTCCCGAGGCGAAGGCGTACCGGGTGGCACCGACGAATGCGAGCGCGCCGCCATGGGGATTGAAGAGGAAATGCTCGGGCATGGACTCGTCGTCGCGCGTCATGCCGCGACCGTCGGGCAGTTCGTTGTCGAACTGCGCCGTGGAGCAGGCGAACCCGAATACTATCGGAAGCCGATCGCCGTTCACCATGGCATCGGTGTGGTCATGGTTGAAACACTCGTCAATAAGCCAGAAACAGTCCGGCGCGCCATGACAGTGGAATGCCATGAATCCCGCGCCGCCGGCGATATTGGTGAGCACCGCCGCCGGCACGGCGGGACCGTCATGGGGATAGACATCGGTTTCATAAAGACGGATGGATTCCATGCCGGTGAACATCTCGTCCAGCAGCAATTCCGCGAAGCGTTCCCCCTCGGGAATCCCAGAAGTATCGCCGTGATCCTCGTAGTTGAATGTATCGACGGCCGTGAGTAATACCTTGTTGTACCATGCATCCTGGGGTGATGTGGAACCCTCGTACTGCATGCTGTGCGCAAGAGCGGTCTGCAATTCCGCCGCGGTGGACGCCGGAATCCTGCTCACCATCACGTCGGGTATGAAATCCATGGCCGGCAGGTCGGCGGGATATCGCCCGAAAATCCCGTCATTGTCATGGTCCCATGTGACGAACTCACCGGCGCCGTCATACAGGTCGGAAAAATACAGATCGGAAGGAATGTTCAGCAGGTCTTCCTGCAGGCAGCGCCGTACCGGCATGACATCCGCATCACCCGCCAGAAGAACGAATCCCGTGCCGTGCTCCTCCACTTTCGCCCGGATGAAGGTGCGAAGTTTCTCCGCATCGTCCCGGCCAGCATATCCCGCCAGGATCGATTCGATGGTATGGAAGCTCGTGGCCAGGCCAGTGCCATTCTTGTACACCATGAACGGCTCGATCACCCCCTGGAAATCTCCCGGCGCCACTATCACGAACGGTTCGTCATCCTCCATGCGGGAGGCGCCCGTGGGGTGGCTGACGAGCGGTTCTTCGTACTGTATCCGGATATCCATGGAGGTACAGCTTGATATGACCGCGGCGTCCTCGTACCGGACCGGGAATACGCGCATGACGAGCAGCGCACGGTGTTTCATCGTGATGGGGTCGAGTTCCCCGTGCAGCGTCCAGGTGACCTGCTGTTCCGGATAAAGACCGACCGCCTCGAAGGGTTTATAGCTGATGCGTCGATCCGGTTGCGACACGATTCGCACTCCCGCGCCGGCCGCTAGGGGCGTGGACAGGAGTATCCGCCGGGTGGGAGCGGTCTGGATGGATACTCCCGTTATCTTCGAACCCAGCGGCATCTGCCTGGTGACGAGCGCGTAAGGCAGTTCGGGCCAGTTTTCCCGTCTGAGTCGATGGGGTGCACCGGGTACTTCGAGAAGCATGCCGGCCGGTGTATGTACCATGTTCACTTCACCGAACCGGAGGTCGAACCGGATCGTGTGTTCTGCTGAGCAGGGCTGCGCCACAGCCGTCACGCATAGCGCGATGGCCAGCGCCACGATGATTCTCGTTGACATTTCTCACTCCCGGTGTTGGAGGTTGTTGCAGGATCGCGGCCGCTCATCGCGCGCCTCATGCATCCTGTCGAACAACTATCACCAAGTTTTCGACCCGTCCAGTTGCGATGGTTATTACCTGACTTCACCGCCTTTGATCCGAAGGAGAGACGGCAACCCATGCCTGTATGCCGCATTTTACGGGTGGGACTCCAACCACAGAGCAACGTACCTGTCAACATCGGTGTATCGACTTGATGAAAGACAAGATGTACCCCCGTAAGGCATGGGGTGCCTACCGCTCTCGATGATCATTACAAGATTACAGGTACGACCCCCAGTTGCTGTAAGATTCCAGGCGGGCAGCCCAGGTGAAAACGCATCTGTTGATGTCTCCGTAACGCATTGGGTATCAACAATTCACAGCGAAGATTACAAGATTCCGGGTACGACCCCGGAGGAGGTACGACCCCGCGTGGCGCCAGCGAAGGGAGCGCGTGGCGCCAGCCGCGCCCTGG
>JAFGDC010000064.1 GCA_016932295.1 candidate division CSSED10-310 bacterium | reverse complement strand
TTCCAATACCACCAGCACGACCCGTCGATTGGCCCGGCGCCCCTCGGCGGTGCCGTTGTCGCTGACCGGCCGGGACTCCCCATAACTGATAGTGGAAATGGTGTGGAGAGGGATATGCCCCATCTCGTTGAGATATCGCTTGACCGATTCGGCGCGATCCAATCCGAGCTGCATGTTGTAAGCTTCGTCACCGGAGGAATCGGTATGACCCTGAATCTCTATGAACACCCCGCGATTCTCTTCCACCAACTGACGCGCCAGCTCCTCCAATGCGTTTTCGCACTCCAGCGACAAGTCTGCGCTGCCCACCGTGAACGTGCACACATCATCGGTGAGCACGACTTCGAAAACAATCTTACCCTTGGCAAGACGGCCCGCATCTTCAGCCCGGCGCAACGCCTCCTGTGCCGATTCCGATAGCTTGTTGATGTTTTCCTCGTTCGTCTTGATGCGAGTCTCGTTCGACTCGATCTCGCTTTCCAGGCTGGCAATACGCTGATCCCGAAGCTGCATCTCCTGACTGAAATGACGTTTCGACACGCAGCCAGCCGCGATCAGCACCAACACACAACAGACACATTTTTTCATGACACCCTCCATTGTCATTGCGGTATATACCCTTTCCTTGTCCGGATCCGTACGCCGCGGCGTTTTACCTTCACCTGTATGGTACGGAACCGTTCCTCCTCATCCCTGGCACCAGCCATGAAACCAAGCACATACTGACTACCCAGTTCCTCGAGAATTTCCGCGCAGGCTCGGCGCACCTCCGCATCGTCCCGCACCAGGAAACAGCGCCCACCTGTCTCTTCGGCGATTCTTTGCAGGATGACACGGTTCAATATCTGGTCTGAATCCTTGACGGTCATGGAACTCAGGACCGGATCCATACCGATTGTATAGATCGGCAGGTTGACGATCCGTGAGATCCTGATGGCCTGTTCCAGGGAGCGTTCACTGGCATTGTCATAGCCGTCGGTGACGAGGATGACCGCCTTACGCATGCCGGCGCCACCGACCCCGACAAGACCGGGCATGGCTGCAACCGCATCGTGAATGGCGGTCTTGCCGTACGCTTCCACCCCGCGCAGCCTGGCGATCATTTCGGCTGGACTTGCACCGAAAGGAGCCGCCACTTCCACCGCGCCGTCAGCGAAAAAGATCAGGCTGGCCCTGTCCCGGGGCTTGAGATAATTGATACACAACTCCAGGGCACCCTTCGCCCGTGAAATCTTGTCCAGGATGCGCATGCTGCCACTGACATCCAGCAACATTCCGATACTCTTGGGAGCAGAAGTATCGCTGGAAAAATACACGATGCGGCGAGACTCCCCCTCCTCGAACACCTCGAAATCCGACTCACCCAGGCCGGTGACATACCGCCCGAACCGGTCCTGGGCGGTCACGGAGACCCGCACCATCTCGACGGAGATACGCAACCCGTAACCGATATCCTGAGGATCGCCATCAGCCGGTGTCTGGGCATACAGCACAGCAGCCGCGCCAAAAACCGGGAGCATCGCCATGATCATGCCGAATCTACATCGAAGCGAACACCTCACGACCACCTCTGATAGCTTAAATCACTGGAATTGCGATCATTCCGACTAGTTAAGCTAGTCACCGCCAGGCGTTCTGTCAACGAGCAATTGCAGCCCGGCAGTTGCCGACGGGCACCGCCGCTTGACAGCACACCGGACTGTGCTATGAAGTAGCTGGCACGCACAGGGAGGCGATATGAACGAATCCAAAGTAATCCTCATCGGCATAGCGGGCGGCACCGGTTCCGGCAAGACCACCATCAGCCGGCATATCATCAACGCACTCGGGCAGGACCGAGTGATGATCATCGACCAGGATTCCTACTATCACGATCTCGGGCACCTCGCGCCGGAGCAACGCGCCGGCATCAACTTCGATCATCCCCGCGCCTTCGACAACGACAGGCTGGTAACCGATCTGAAGCAACTTCTGTCCGGCGAACCGATCGAAAAACCGATGTACAACTTCGTCACCCATACCAGGATGAAATCGACCCTGCACATTGCACCCAAACCGGTCATCATCCTTGAAGGAATCCTCATCTTCGTCGAGCCTACCCTGCGCGAACTGCTCGACATCAAGCTGTTCGTGGACACCGATGCGGACGTCCGCGTCCTGCGGCGCATCAAGCGGGATCTCCACGAACGCGGCCGTTCCCTGGAAAGCATCGAAAGGCAATATCTTGAGTATGTCAGGCCGATGCACCTGGAGTTTGTCGAACCGAGCAAGCGCTGGGCGGACCTCATCGTTCCGGAGGGGGGCCACAACGCGGTCGCCATGGACTTGATCGTGGCGAAAGTGCAAAGCCTGCTCAAGGAGGATTAGACATGGCAAGGTTGATGGACGGCAAGGCTGCCGCCGTGGCGATCCGGAAAGCCGTCCGCGCCGAAGTGGAGGAACTGGCAGCGACAGGAATCGTGCCGGGACTGGCGGTGGTGCTGGTGGGCGGGGACCCTGCCTCCCAGGTATACGTGCGCAACAAGGAACGCGCCTGCAGCAAGGCGGGTATTCACGGCGAGACTTTCCGGCTCGGGGCGGATGCGGGTGAGCCGGTCGTCACTGCCCTGATAGACGATCTCAACCGGCGTCCGGATATCCATTCCATCCTGCTGCAGATGCCCCTGCCGCCTGGCTACGACAGTGAAACACTACTGCGCTGTATAGACCCGGACAAGGATGTGGATGGCTGCCATCCGCTCAACCTGGGGCGGTTAATGCGAGGCACCCCCCTGGTGTCGCCTTGCACCCCGATCGGCATCATGCATCTACTGGAAATCTCCGGAATCGAACTGGTGGGGCGCGA
>JAFGDC010000572.1 GCA_016932295.1 candidate division CSSED10-310 bacterium | reverse complement strand
CCGTCATCGAGCCCAGTGGCACGCCCTCGCCGATCCCGCCGCCATCCACCACGGTTACACCAGCCGCTACGAGCACCGCCGAGCACGCTTCACCAACTCCTGTATGTGGTGATCTTGGAGTGACCTTGTACATGCCGGACGCCATTTTTCGTCCCGATGACTTCTGCGAGGTGACTGCCACGGTATGTAACCCTGAGTGGATCAGCTTCGGCCCCCATGCGCTTTTCGTGGTGTTGGATGTGTATGGAGCGTACCTGTGCGCACCCGGATTCACCGATTTCGACCATTACGAGATCGACCTGCATCCCGGCGCTCAGGTGATCCAGGTGGTGCTGGGATTCACCTGGCCGCACGGCGCCGGCATTGCGTTCGGTATATACTTTCATGCCGGAATGACCAATCAGGAGATGAGTGAACTGTTGGGTGAGATTGATTCCTGGGAATTTGGCTGGACTGAATAGCCAAGCGTGGGATCGACCGGTTCCCGCGTTGGTCGTGTCGAGTTGGTGCGGTTGTGCATCGGGTTGGGAGAGCCGCTGTCACAAAGATGAAACATCACCGGGAATTCACTTGTAGTGATGAGTGCGGCTGAGATGCCCGTTCGCCTTTTCTTGCCTTTCTCACTGGCTGGTGATAGAACAATTTCCTTTCGAAGTATCCGATGGACTGCGCCGGAGTGTTTTTAGATGGTGCTGAAGGTGGAAGGAGTAGCTCATGCAGCAGACCCATTTTGATCCTTACAATCCCTCCGAGGAGCACGCCATCCTGCGAGACGCGGTGCGGCGCTTCACTGAACAGGAGATAGAACCGCAAGCCGCCGCATTCGACGAGTCGGAATCTTTCAATGAACCGTTGTTCAAGCGTCTGGGGACTGAGCTGGGGTTGTTCGGACTGACGGTTCCGGAAGCGGCCGGTGGTGCCGGCATGGATGCCACGGCCGCGGTGATTGTAAATGAAGAGCTGTCCCGTAGCGATCCTGGATTGTGCCTGTCCTACCTGACCCACGAAGTGTTGTTCGTCAATAATTTTTATTACGGCGCCACCGATGATCAGAGGAATCGCTACCTGGCCAAGGTGATCAGTGGTGAATGGATCGGCGCCATGGCTATGACCGAGCCGGATGCCGGCACTGATGTGTTGAGTATGCAGACCACCGCGGTGCGCAAGGGTGACCGGTTCATCGTCAACGGGATCAAGCAGTTCATCACCAACGGACCGGTGAGTGATATCATGCTTGTATACACCAAGCCCGATCGCAGGTGTCGTGACATCACCGCCGTGTTGATCGAGGCGGGATCCAAAGGGGTTTCGGTCGGCGCTCATGAGAAGAAGATGGGAATGAGGTCTTCCCCCACGTCCCAGGTGGTGTTCGAGGACGTGGAGGTGCCTGAAGAGAATGTATTGGGTGAAGAGTGCGCCGGGCTGGTGCATATGATGCGCAACCTGGAGATCGAACGGGTGACCCTGGGTGCGCAATCCGTCGGCATCGCGTTGCGCTGTATCGATGAGATGGCCAGGTATTCGATCTGCGAGCGCAAGCAATTCGGTGAATGCCTGATCCGTTTCGGCCAGATCCAGAAGATGGTCGCTGAATCATATGCCATGACGCATGCGGCCCGTGCACTCACGTACAATGTCGCGCTCAACATCGATCCGGGTCGGCGCCGCAGTCTCGGCGCCGCCAGCGCCAAGCTGGTCGCCACCACCACGGCAGAATTGGTGGCGCGTAACGCCATGCAGATTTTCGGTGGGTATGGCTACTCGCGGGAGTATGTACTGGAACGTATGCTGCGTGATGCCATCTTGCTCAGCATCGGCGGTGGAACCAACGAGGCCATGCAGAAAAACATCGCCGCCGATCTCAGGAAGATATACCGGTAAATCGGTTTTTGCCGGGACTTCTAATTCTGAAACGTTGAGGCATGGGTATCTGCGTGCATTCGGAGAGATGTTGCCGGGATGTCTCCAGGAACGTCACGAACCAGCCTGTTGCCGCCCTTTGACTTCCCGTGCCGGTTCTCGTTATGATTCTGCCCCGCCGGGAGTGAAATGTCCTTGAAACGAGGTGTGTTGTGCGGAGTTTCCTTGTCGCGGTGCTGATCACCTGTTTGCTGTCTCCCGCCTTGTTCGGCGGAATTCCGCACGCTCCCCGGAAACAGCGCATCATCTCCGACTATGCGATCGCCATAGAGATACTCATGGCGCTGGGCCAGCGTCATACGCTGCTGGGGGGGCACTCCGGCATCGCCCACAAGGAGTTTTTCAGCAAGGTTGTACCGGAATTCCTGGCACTGCCGGTGGTGGGTTCAAGGGGGGTGTTCAACCTGGAAAGTGTGATGGCGTTGAAACCCGATTTGATCATCAGCCGGGAGCGCGGCGGTCAGGAGCAGGCGAAACAACTCAGGGAGATGGGAATCGATGTCTTGTCGATCGATGCCGAGACGCCCGAGGCGATGAACGAGGCGATCCGGCAGATCGCGGATCTGACCGGCGCCGGTGACCGCGCCGCTCGGTTGTTGGAGTACATGTCGGTGCGACGGCGCACAGTGGAGGAAACGCTGGCCGGTGTGCCGGCGGAATTGCGTCCGCGGGTGTACGTGACGGGCGCCCTCGGGTTTCTGTCCATCCCTTCCGCCCGGATGCACCAGTATTCCCTGGTGGAACGGGCCGGGGGGCGGCCCTGTGGCGAGGATACCGTGGGGGGGTGGAACCAGGTTTCCGCCGAGCAATTGTTGGCCTGGAACCCGGATTATATCCTGATTTCTCGTGATACGCGGAATATCGACTTGGCTGACGTGTTGGCCGATGAACGATGGAAGGATTTGCGCGCCGTGAAGAATGCGCGGGTGGCGCTGTTCCCGAGCAACCTGCAGGCCTGGGATCGGCCTGGACCGCAGGGTATTCTGGGGTTGCTCTGGCTGGCCCGGACCATGCATCCCGAACTGTTCCCCGAACTCGACGTGAAGGCTGAGGCGGAATATTTCTATCGGAACTTCTACGATGTCGGGTTCGCCGCCTCCGGTGGGGAGTTAGCCGGGCCGGTTCCATGAGGCACCCGCTGGTTGCCGCTGCTCTGTTGCTGATCCTGGTCTGCGTCACGGCTTTGTTTATCGGCCGCTATCCAATGAGTCCGGTGCGCCTGGTGTCGGCGGTTCTGCATCCGGACCAGGCCGAGTATACCGTGGAACGAACCGTGATCTTTGCCGTGCGCATGCCTCGTATTCTCATGGCGCTTTTGATCGGTGCGTCTCTTGCCATGGCTGGTACCGTGCTGCAGGGCGTGTTCCGCAATCCCCTGGCGGCGCCCAATATCCTGGGCATCTCCTCGGGAGCCGGGTTCGGCGCCGCATTGATGATTGTCCTTTTCGATGGGCGCGCGCCCCTGTTGCAGCTCGGCGCTTTCTGCTGCGGTCTGTCCGCGGTCATCGTGGCCGCCGGGATAGCCGCTCGCCGCCGCCACGGGCATGAAACAACCCTCATCCTGGCGGGTATCGCCATTTCATCGCTCTTCACCGCATTGCTGAGTCTCCTTAAAGCCCTCGCGGATCCCGATCAGCAGTTGCCGGCCATCGTTTTTTGGACACTGGGCGGTCTCCACCGCGCCACCTGGCCGGTTCTCGCAGTGGTCACTCCCATCATTGTGACACCCTTGATGTTGATCGTTCTGAGCAGATGGAAACTCAACGTCCTCACCATGGGAGACCTGGAGGCGCGCAGTCTCGGCCTCCATCCACGCAATGCCCGTCATGTGTTTATCGCGCTCGCTACCCTG
>JAFGDC010000063.1 GCA_016932295.1 candidate division CSSED10-310 bacterium | reverse complement strand
CGGTCAGGCCGGTGGGTCCCACCGCGCCCGAATCGGTGCCGCCATGCCCGGGATCGATGCCGATCTTGTACCCGGTCAAGCCGCCAGCAGCCGTCGGCATGCTCATGAAAGCAACGAGGGCCACTACTATCGCGGTTGTCCTCATCTCACTCCTCCTCCAGCCGGGCGGTCCAGATGACGCCGTCGCAGTCGAAAAGCAATCGGTCTCCCGCCGGGGATACTGATGGACGCATCTCCAAGCGGTCTTCGGTGAAGGTCAACTGACAGCTATCGCTGCCGTCGCATCGGACCCGCCAGAGATCGGCCGCGAGCACCCGTTCACCGTCATCCTGCTGGCGGTCGAAATAAAGGTACCGTCCATCCGGTGACCAGGCTGGATTGTGACCAGGACCGATGTTGATCGTTGCCTGCCGGTTGATGTCATGTATCCAGATCCCACTGATCAAACCCTGGAAGACCACGTGAGAACTAGTCGGAGAAACAACCGGCAGAAAATAGCGATCGCCCTCGGGAGCGATGATCGTCGCGCGCGGACCGCGGTTGAGCACAATCCGATCATCGACGGCGGTGGCGAACACCAGGGCTTCTGGAGCGGCGGCGCCATGGACAATGGCCGGTGCCGAACCGGATGGCAGAAAGACGGTCTCCCCCTGCCGGCAGGGCAACGCGCCGGGCGGTAATGGCCCGACTGTCGCCACGGCGCCGGAGAGACTCACTTTCTCGCAGACCGCATCGCGACCATCCCAGGTGCGATATACAATGCCGGCGCCGGACGGCAGCCAGCAATACCCGAAGCCGGCCATGGGACGATCCGTCAGGCAGCGGGTGGTGCCGTCCATGTCGAGAATGTACAAACCGCGGAAGTGCAAACCAGAAGCCACAATGCGTTCGCCGCCCGGATCGAACCCGGCCGCCATGAGTTCCATGCCGGCCGCGATGGGTGCGACATCCACGAGGCTCCCCCGCGCCACCGCGACGGTTGTGACCAGTAACCAGATCGAGAACATGCATGTCATCCGTGCACCGCATCCAATCCTGTTCATCGAACCCTCCAGGAGTATTGACCGATTTTGCATGAGTATACTCGATCATCTGATGGATTACAAAAAACAGGAGACGATTTCGATCGCGCAGGGCCACCGCGAAAAAGGGATGCCTGCAAGAAAGCACCAGGATTATTGACGCGGCTCCGAAGATACCGCACTACTCACAGAATATCCGCACCTTTTCCCCATCCTCACCATCCACGGTGACCTCCAACTCGGCCAGCGCCTCTATCAATTCGGCACTGTCCAGGCTGGCGAGGTTCGACAGGTTGATGCCGTGCTCCTCCACCGCTTCGTTCGCTGAATCGGGCAACAAGGCACTCAGCTTGATACCGGCCTTGAGCAGGCTCATGGGTAGCTTGACATTGACGCGGTCGCTGCCGCCATCCACGACGACCCGTAAAAAACGCGGCGCGGGCGGCCGCGACGGCGGGCGCGGCGGCGCCGGCGCCGGCTCCGGGTCGGGGGATGGAGGAATCATGTCAATCGCTGACTCTACCTTGGCAAGCAACTGTGCCGCCTCCTCCACCGAAATCCTCCCATCAGCCACCATCTCCAGAATTTTCTTCCTCGACTCACTCATCTCGTCCTCCTTCCTCGTGGATATACCGTCCGACCCACAGGCCACCGCAGCTCATATCCACGTGAGCCGCAGATCAGTTTCGTCATTCTTCACGGCAATGTCCGCGCCGTGCAGAAACATCACCAGCGAGAGCAGCACATACCCTTGCCGCAATAATCGGTACACCTCGTTCTCCGGTTCGCGACGCCCCCCCACATAACCAACAACCATGAGCACCGGCGTCACCAGGGCGAGCAGCATCCAGACCAGAAACCACGGCAGCGGGATCACCAGGCGCCGCACGCGGACAAGCAGAATCCACGCCGGTCTCATGGCAACAACTCCAACGCCTCCCGCGCCGTGATCTCACCCCGATGCAAGCGCCCGATCACCTCCTCGGTCGTCCCCGGCATGCTCAACACCTCGTTGAGACGGGTAATGATCCGATCAAGCCGCGCCCGCGCCGTCGGATAACTGACCCCCAATAACTCCTGGATCCGCTTGATGGAGCCGTGACTGCGCATGAACGCAATCACCAGCGCCTGGTCCTGAGGCGGCAACTGCGCCAGCGGCGACGTCTCGAACCGTCCCTCCAAACGCACGTCACAACGCTCGCACAGACATACCACCGGCACCATCCGCCGCTTGCACTTCGGACAGGTCACCTCCGAAAGATCCATGCAGTACCTCCCTTCAACGCTCACTTTTCAATGTGCATCGCAAGAATCATTTTGTCAAGTGTAATATTAAATATATTTCAATATGTCTTGGCTTTTTTTAATAAAATTTAAGCTTCAGTAGCACTTTAATTAACTTTCAGTCATGATTCACGAGAGCCGGCGGGCCACCGGATTACTCGTAGGTTGCTCAACCGTGCCCAGCCGGCGGTCTTCCGAGCGCATCCCGTAGCGCACGGGACGGAGCGGCGCGCCGCCTCTCTTGACAATGCGCCCCGGGGATATTTACAAGGTGGGAGGAGGTCAACCCATGATGATGGAGCGGTGGCGCCTGTACAGCCATGGATGGATACTTCCGGAACGACTGGTGAATTGCCTGGTACTCACCGCGCTTTGCCTCCCCCAGATCATAATCGCCGTGTATTACCTCGGCCTGCCGGTGGATTTCGATGTGGCGGTCTATCTGGAGGGAATGCCGCGCTGGCTGCGTTTCACCACCCTCTATTCCATTCATGCGGTGGTGAGGCTGTGCGGTCCCGATCCGGTCATTCTGCGGTTACTGAATCTCGTTGTTCATTGCCTGGCTGTTTTCCTGACCTACCTTTTCCTGCGACGCCTCACCGGTCGCTTCTTTCCCGCTTTTTTCGCCACGCTGGCCCTCTCTGTCTGGCCCTGCGCGGCGATAACCCTTGGCTTCATTTCCCAGATCGGCCAACCCATCCTGGTGAGCAGCCTCATGGCTGGAATGCTCCTGCTGAGACTCCGGCCGGACACGCCATCGCTCCCGCGCGGCGCCGCCGCGGCAGGCCTCGCCCTGGTTGCCCTCTTCAGTTGGGAAAACGGCCCGATAAGCCTGTTCTGTTTGCCGCTTGTACTGCTGAATACCCGTCACCATCGCCGCATCATCCTCGCCGGACTGATCACGGCAGGCGGCGGGGGGCTGGTCATGGTGATCTGGCCGCAACTCTTCCATCATCTGCTTGAAAGCGTGCATGCCCTCACCGTGGCCTCTACCTGGCGGCTTCTCCTGGCGATCCTTGAGCGTTCAGGTCTGTTGGGCGGACACTGGAATCCAGTCATATGGGTGGTGGCACTCTCGGGGATTGCGGCGTTTTTCATCCCTTCCGTAAGGAGACGCCTCGACCTGGGGATCGTGCTCCTGTTGCTGGGGCTGTCGGCGGTCCTGTTCATCTCCGGACTCATACCACTATTGTTCCGTGTACCCGTGACCGACATGGAGAAATACACCCATATCGGGGCGAAACACATCTACTTCATGGGCTATGTCATGACCTTCCTCCTGGCCGCTGGATTGTACATCATAGACAGCGCCGTTCGTACGGAATGGAGGCGACGGTTGATGTATGGCATCGCAGCCGTGCTGATTCTCCTGACGTTCAATCGGCCGATCCTCGAGGGACATCGCGCCGTGGTTCAGTGTTTCTCACTGCCCTTCAAGGCTGCGCTGGAGGCGGTACGACCGGCCATCGACCGCGTGCCCCATCACGGTCATATCCATTTCCGGTTAGCCGCCGATTTCATGGCGGACCAGCCAACGCGTACCGTGACCAGGAAGCGGCTCGAGGCGTAT
The DNA here is from genome assembly GCA_016932295.1 of candidate division CSSED10-310 bacterium. The sequence continues at coordinate 1,895 of JAFGDC010000063.1, read as the reverse complement.
GTGACGAACCTGTTAAAACGTCGCGACGTGAGGTTGTTTCTTTTCCAGGACCCTGAAGCGACGCCCCCCGGTTACCCGCCGGCGGACCTGATCGTCTTCGGTCGATCCATGACCGATTTCAGGATAGTGCCGGCGCCGGCGACCGTACAGGATACCATGGCGCCGGCGAGACCGGACCGCCCATCAAGACCGCTGATGGTTCAGTAAGCGCGCCCGTCCGAAGATCTACTCGGTTACCAAGTGGGGCCACCAGGCTTCAGCGCCCGATGCATCCACCGCCCTGATTTCGAACAACAGCGGCGCCAGGTTGGGCAGTGGTCCGGAGATGGGCACCCGGAGTCCATAGAAGCCATCGCCGGCGGCGCCGTCCATGCTGTGACCGTCATCCAGCAGCACCATGCCGGTGGGAACCCGATCATACGTGACATCCACCGTCATGATATCGTTCTGGCCATTGGGATCCAGCACGTATGCGTGTATCAGCCAGGCCCCTCCGTACGGTATGGAGATGTTCGTATTCATGTAACCGCCGAACAGGATGACCGGTGGTGCGTTGGGTGGTCCGATATGCAGGTTGATATCCGCGGTGGCGGCGGCTCCCGCGTCATCCACCGCCGTGCATGCCAGGAGGTAGTCACCCTCCGCCGTTCCGGCGGTCACCGTCAGCCGTCCGGACCAGATGCCGTCGTCTGGTTCCTCATCGCCCGCGACGCCGTCATCGTTGAGTGGCAGCTCGTCAAGGCCCAGGGCGGCGAGTCCCACCGCGACCTCGACCACCCTTCCGTCGGGATCGTCGGCCGCCACCAGCAGCAGGCAGGTTCCCGTTCCGTCGTTGGGTACCCGCGCGGGAGATGCGACAGCGGAGCTGATGATGGGTGGCAGGTTGGCGTAACGGGCAAAGGCCGGATCGATCCTGCCGAAGATCACCCCATCGCGCATGGAGCGCAGGAGGCACAGGTATTCCGCGCCGCTCCAACTGAGCGGGCAGGCGGCATTGGTCGCCGCGCCGCGGATCAGCCCCATTGCGGGCAGGTCGTCTTCGTCCCATACCTGTTCCGGCAGCAGACGGCCCGGCGTGGCAAAGGATTCCATGGTCGCGGCGAAGGCGCCGGCATCACCGCCTGCGGCGACTTCGAAGTGACCCCGTTCGCCGGTGAGGACAGGCCAGGCGCGACCGATACCAGTGAAAGGAGGATCAGCCAGATAGGTACGGCCGTCGGACTTCTCACCATAGCCGTCGAATGAATAGCGATGGAAGCACGCACCTCCGGGCAGTTCAATCCGCAGGTTCGCATCCACCTCGGGCAGAGAGCCGGTGACATGCGCATCCAGTGGGCTTCGAATCCCCAGCTTGACCAGCTCGAGGAAATCCAGTGCGATGATGTCCTTCTCCCGGTGCACACCGCCACCCGAATTGATCTCGATGGTTGCATTGTCATCCGGATCACCGGTCTGATCGACGCGCACGTAATAGCGACCGTCGCCAAGCCCGCCCGACGTGGTGAAGGTGCGGGATTCCACCATGACCTCGACCTGGTCGGCATAGGCTTGGTATGCAGCGGCGGCCGTGGTATCGCCCACTTCATCCGCGATCTCCGCGGCACACGTGCAGGCGCCGATTACGGCTGCCATGGCGGCAGGAGACCAACCCCACTCTTCTTCCCAGCGATCCTGGCTCAGGGTGGGAGACGTCGCGACGAGGAAGTCCGCCGCCGGTTTCAGAAATTCCGGATACAACCCGGCCAGTTCCTCGGCATCGAGCACTCCCTCCTGCCGCCACAGGCGCCATGCCAAGAGCAGCGGCGCGGCTGTCTCGTCGAGCTGCTCGTTCTGATCCGGTTCGAGGAATCCGTCCACACGGCTGTGCTGCGGCATGCTGCCGTCCTCCTGGCCAT
>JAFGDC010000571.1 GCA_016932295.1 candidate division CSSED10-310 bacterium | reverse complement strand
CATCTCAAGAAAAGACACCGCCGAATCGGGTCCATAGTCCACCGTGTCCTGCACCACGAATCTGAGGTGTTCCGTTCCCATCGTGCTGCGGGCGAGAATGGCCGAAGGCCGCTGCGTCTTCTGCTGTATTTCTTGAAGCAACTCGATCAAATATGCGTTTCGTCTTTCCGGTACAAGCCTTTCACTGATCTCGACGCCGAAGATTGTGGCTGAATCCTCAATACAGCCTGCCACACCTCGCTCAAAACGGCCGACCAGAGAGAGCGCATCGATGAAGGTGGGAAGACATCGTTCCCATCTCGTCCAGTCGTTCAGCCGGAACTCGATTCCGTCAGGGAGAGACGCCGCTCCATCATCCAGGAAAATGACATTGATCGCCGGCGGGAGCCGGACAGGCTGCGTGGCGGCACACAGGGTCATAGGTGAAAGCATCACGAATAATTGGACCAGAACCGATGAATACCAGACAACCTTGTTCATGGCAGATCTCCTCGGCTATCTCACGGGTATCGAGACAACCGCGAATTGTCGGCCGTTCACAACCGCCGTCCATCCATATGAGTCGGCGCGCGGCCGTGCGAGCACCACCGGTGCGGCGAACGACGGCACCCCGGTCGACGGGGGCAGTGTGCCGTACCGAGGGGGTGACATCGATGCCGGCAGCGCGTGGAAACCAGCCGGCATACTCGGCGCCACTGACCCGGGAACGAGATTCTGGGCGGGAATCGAAGCCGCCGGCCGATACGTGTTGCGAGGTGACAGGTCGACGCCGCCGATGATGAACTGCTGCTGAACATAGAATGAACCGAAGTATGGTCCCGGCACCTGACGGGAACTCACGAGAGTTTGAAGCAATGGCGTGGTTTCGGGAGTTGCTGTCTTGCGAAGCGGATACGTGGAAAATTGTTCTCTTGGAAATCCGGATTCCTGATACCACCTCGCGACTTGTACGAGTTTGTGCAATCGGACCAACTCCCGGAAGAGCACCTGCTCCCGCGCGTAGCGCTCGAAATTTGTCGACAGGTGCGTCCCGAACTGGGCTATCGCCGGATCATCAACCATGGCTCGATACTCCACCCGCATCCTGTACGAGGTGAATTTCATGGCATAACCATCGAGCGCCACACCGGTCGCGTCGGGAACAAACCACCACAAACCCAGCGGTTTGGGTTTGCCAGCCTGCAGGTCCATATCTTCACGCAGTAACCTGGTTACCGGTTGATAGCCCGGCACATAAGATTCTACGGTTTGATGGGTAATATTGTCCTCACCATGGGCCAGCGCTTTCAATCTCCGGTCGACTTCATACAGGACCGATCCGAGATGGGTGTCTTTCGTTGATGGCGGTATGTATTCAATCGGCAGCTTCTTTTTCCGGAGAGTCCGATTTATATCACGCTGCGTGGGGATTCGACCGCTCATGGTTCCGATACTGACGCCCGGGTTGCGTCCGCGATCGAGCACGTTCAAGGCGACGATGAAGTCATCGAAAAGCAGGGGAGGCATGGTGCTTTGCTGCGCCTCGGACATGGGGCCCCATATATCCAGCCTGCCGGTGACATCATCGAAGCGTGCTCCGTCAATATCGTCCAGGAGTGCGATGGCGGCCGCCACCTTGTCCCAGGGGACCGGTAATTTCATTGATCGGAAAATTTCTTCACGGGCTTCCATGGCGGCAGGCGTAAGGGGATTCATACGGATCTGATTCTCGAGTGCCGGGATCGAGATGCAGCCACTGATAATCGTGATGGCTACGAAACCAAGCGCCCAGATGAATCTCCACCTACAGACTTTTTTGAAACAGGATGCCGGTTTATTCATTTCTTACTCCCAGTTTATTCCGTCACAATAAGATATCCCTTCCAGACGAACCAGTTCGCGATGAACATGGTTGCACTATTTCAATGGCCGTATTTCCCTTTCCAAAAGAAAGTCTAGTGGTCGGGAAATTCATCAGTCAAGTGAGGAGAACAGGCCATCGCCACGCCCCCGGGCAGGATGACAGTCGCGCCAGATCGTGCGTCCGTCGCGGATGTGAAGGGCCAGGCATCTTGACCCGGCGCAGGTTCAACTGCCGTTTTCGGCGCTGAAGACCATGGCGGTTCGACCCCGCTGGATCTGGCTGAATGGAAACACCACGCCGAGACGGCTGCCTTCCTCGAGTCGAAGGGAGCGAAGACCCGTCGTCAACTGAAACAGGATTCGACGCGATAAATACCACCTGCTGTCTATTGTTTTCACCCATTCTCCGGATGACAGAGTCGCAGCACTAAGTCGTCGCGCCGTGATGACGGTGATGCATTTTGTGTGCCGGCGTCACTGTTCTGATGTGTGACATTAAAAAAAGGCGGGTCCGAAGACCCGCCCCTGTCAGTCAACAGATCAGCGCCGCCGGCGTGTCAAAGCCAGTGACAGCAAGCCCAGCAGCAGTACCAGTCCGATCGGCGTGACCGCCGGGATTACCGGCGTGCCCACCGTGACCGTGACATCGCAGCATAAATCACTCGCGCAGCCCGTGCCAATGTCCCGCGCCCGCGCGTAGAAGGTCGTGTCCACCATGAGATCATCAACCACGAGGGCGGCTCCGGTTCCCACCGGAGTTCCCCCGCACGCACCCATGTACCAGTCCACTTCGACACCGACAGGTACCGTCGCGGACAGCTCCGTGGAACCGCCGAAAGCGACCTGGTCGGGGATCGCCGCGCAGTCGACGGGCGCGGATGGCAGGTCGGAGACAGGTACATCGGTCATGCACATGCCCTGGCAGATGTTGTCGTCGATCACGATCAGCTCGAGATGCACGGGATCAGGTCCCGGCCCGGCCGTATAGGTGACGGTCTCCTCGGTTGTTGGACCCTCCGCCGTGCCGCCCGTGATGAACCAGTAGTAGTTCATCATGCCGCCGCCCGTGCTGGCGACATTACCCGTGGAACCGGCGCATACCACGGAATCAACGGTGATGGAGCAACCCGGCACGTCGTTCACCAGCACCTCCACCGTTGCGCAGGTTTCGCTCCAGCACCCGGTGACGGAATCGTACGCCCTGGCGTAATAGGTCTTCAACCCCGGATCATTGGGCGTCACCGAATCGGAAATCTCGTCCGTGCCACAAGCGGTCCCGAACCAGTGCAACTCCTCGCCGCTGCCTACCTGGCCCGACAGCACGGTCGTTTCTCCAAGGCAGATCTCCGCAGGCGTCGCCTGGCACGCCGTGGGTTCTTCCGGCAGGGCGTTGACCGTGACCTGGACCGGGCAGCAGCCGCTGCTCCATGCCTCGGTGACGGGATCATAGGTGCGGCCGTAGTAGGTCAGTGTGCCGTCGGAAGCCGGAGTTACGGGATTGAAGACTTCGTCGATGCCGCAGTCGGTTTCGAACCAGTGCAGCTCCATCCCGGATGCGACGGTGCCGGACAGGGTCACTGAATTCCCAAGGCAGAGTTCTTCAGGATCGGCGGCGCACTCAGCGGGATCGTCGGGTCCCGCCGGCTGGAACTCGAAGACCCCTTTGTCGACCACCGCGGAGCTGTCGCCGTCACCATCGGCGATACGGGGATTGCCGGCCATGTCAATGATGCCGATGCCGGTGACGCCGTTCATGCCCGTGTCGATGCAGGGTGATCCACTCTGCAGCGCCAAGTCCGTGAAAAGGTCCGCGGGGGGCGAGAGGACGAACAATGGATCCACGAATGTGTCATCGACGCCCGTGCAGGAAGAGTAGGGTGTCTCGACATTCCAGAAGTTGTTGTTGGCGATGTCAGGCGTGCCGCCGCTGTTGTAGATGCCATACCCGTAGCTGGTGGCCTGGTAGTAACAGAAAATGTTGTTGCGCACGATGGGGATGCCGCCGTTATTCACGTACATGTACATCATTCCGTACTGACTGGCCGGGTTGGTGGGACAGAAGATGTTGTTGACGATGACGGGCGCGCCGCTGTTTTTCACCTCGAGGACCGTCGAGTATTCCGATGACAGGAGGTTGTTCCTGATGATCGGCGAGGTGCCGTAGCAGCACACGGTGGCGCCGTACCATTCCTTGCCGTCATTGCCGGGACCGCTCTTAGGGCCGGCATTGCCCTTGATGAGAAAGTTTTCCAGTATGGCGTTGTCGGCGCAGATCACCGCCGCGTACCACTGGCTGTCGATGGTGGTGAGTCCCTCGGTGGAGCCCTGGAGCGTCACGCCGGACACCATTTCGAGTTCATGTTCGTAGTAGGTGCCGGGGCTGACGTGCACCGTGTCGCCGGCCAGCGCCGCTTCCAAACCTTGACCGATGGTGGAGTAATCGGCGGGAATGTAGATGATCCGGGGATTTCTGACCAGGATCTCGACGGAATCTGAATCGCTGTAGACCATGCCGTCGTCGATGACCAGGTTGAAGATGAAGGTGCCCAGCGTGGTGGCGGTGAAGGTGGGGGCGATGGCGGTGGTGCTGTTGTTGTCGGACAGGGTGACGACCTCGGGATTGCCGGGATCCTGAGTCCAGTGATAAGTGACGGTCATGCCGTTGGGATAGGAGCAGCCGCTGCCGTCGAGAGCGGTCAGGGTGTTCACCAGCACTTCTTTGTCGCTGCCGGCGTTGGCCGTCAGGTCGGTAAAAGCGCCGGGGCCGCCGTAGCAGCCTATGTCGTTCCTGCTGCCGTCGGCATCGTTGTACTGTGGAGCCGGATTGCCCGCATCGATGCAGGGCGAGCCGGCCTGAAGATGGTAATCGCCGCTGCCGGCGAAAAGCGGGTCAACGTCGACGAGATCGTTCGGACCGGGATCGCGGACGCCGCCGCCGGGCGCCCAGGGGAAGTTTTCTCCGTTGCCGTAGTAGCAGTTGTAGTCGTAGGTATGGGATTGCCCCTGCCAGGCGGTGGATAGTTTGATGGCGTAGGCGCAGTCGGCGATGATGGTGTTCCGCACGATCATGTTCACGTAGGAGTTGCAGGTGTCGGCGTTGATGCCGCCGGAGGGGGAGTTGACGATGGTGCAGTTCTCAACCAGCAATGTGCCGCTGCCGCAGCCCCATCCGTAATACACGGCCGCATCGCTGCCGAATTCGGTGGCATCGATCAGCAGGTTGCGCAGGGTGATGTCCGGTTCTCCAAAGCCAAGGGCCATGTAGTCCGATTTTCCGGCGATGGTCATGTCGCTCAGGGTTGCCCAGGCGATATCAGAGAAGCCGCAGTCGCCGGCCGCCACCGACTTGAAGATGAAGCCTTCCGTGACGGGGGCGACGATGGTCTGACCGACCCCGGCGCCCTGGACGATGATTTCCTTGGTCAGCACGTGACCGGTGGTGGTGTACAGCCCCGCCATCAGGAACACGGTGTCGCCGGCGGTGGCCGAGTTGATGCCATACTGGATGGTGCCGTACGGATTGCCCTGGGAGCCGTCGCCGGTGCTGTCGCTGCCGGTGGGCGAGACATAGACGGTGGCGGCGAAGGTTGAACCGCAGGCTGTCGCCAGGAAGAGACAGAGCAGCAGGTTCAAGGTGCGGGAGAATCGTTTGGAATCGGTCATGAACAACTCCTTTCCCAAATCGGGGGTGGATTCATGTCGTTCCGTCTGACCTGGATGGAACGTCATTTGTTCAGCGCGGCTGATGGGAGTCGCGTTGGATTGTAATCGATCACGCCAACATAAGGATTCTGAAGATAAAATCAACGAATCTCCTGGATTTTTTTCGTTCCGGAATGAGGAGACGGCAGAGAGAGAAGATGCGTGGTTCATCCTTTCATGGCGGCTGCCCGTTGTGATGCCTCCCAAAATGCTTCATCGCTCCAGTCTGCCGGCACTCGGCTGTTTGAGCCGCCTGCGTGATTCCCCTCGTATTCCGGGTGTCGATCTTGCCGTTTCGATCCTTCCGCTTCGATCCTTCCGCCCGTGGTGGTTCCGGGGTTACCCGGCCAGACTTCCCGGCCCTGGTGATGCACCTGGTTCTTTGTTATGTAGTACGTGGTCTCGGTCAGTCGTGGCGGCGAACGGAGCCGGGCTTCCCATCCTGATGAAGAAGGTAGAGAGGCGATATGAAGGGCGATTTCGTGAGTGACCTGTCGCTGGGGAAAAAGGTCCTGTTCCCGATCATCGTGTTGGGCATGATGGTGGGTCTTCTCGAGCTGACCGGGTTCGGGCTGCGCCGTTTTCTGGGTTACAGATCTGGTGCGGATGTTCCCGCCGGCACTTCGGAACCGGTTCCTGCCGACGTGTTTTCGGTGCGCTGTCCGGAGCGGCTCGGGCAGCCTTTCGATTATCGGATACTGGCTCTGGGCGATAGTTTTACCTACGGTGCCGGCGTGGCAATGGAAGAAAGCTATCCCGCGCAGCTCGAACAGCGGTTGTCCGGGCTTGTTCCGGACAAGCGGATAGCGGTGCTGAACGGCGGGCGTTCGGGAAGAAACCTGGCGGACGGCGCGGCGGCGCTCGACGCCGCGCTCCGTTGTCATCGGTTCGATCTGGTTCTGTGGCAGCTCTACCGAAACGATGTGGATCCAAGCAGTGATTATTACGGGCGCACCATGCCGTTCGCGACCAGGCAGGCAGTGCGCCTGAGCAGGCACAGTGACCTGTTCTACTCGCTGTTGCACAGGATCCTCATCCCACGGTGGAGCGAACAGTACGACGAGTTGCTGAAGGAATTCTACGATTCCGCCTCGGACAACTGGCGGCGGATCGAAAGGGCGTTTGGAGAGGTGAGCGGAGCGGCGGGGCGGACCGGAGTGCAGGTCATTGTGTTCGTGTATCCGGCCGTTGAGTTTGCCAATGCTCGATTCATCGCCGAGGAGGCGCAGTTGGAGGCGGCTGCGGGGGCCGCGGGTTTGGAGACCGTCTCGTTGCGGCCGGAGATCTGGCCAGATGTGGAGAGCATGAAACCCTTCTGGGCCTCGCCCGAGGACCGGCATCCGAGTTCGTATGCCCATTCGCTGGTGGTGGAGAAACTGATCGCCGCCACCGGTCTGGTGGAGCGGATACGTTGACCGGAATCATCCCCCCGCCGGAGCGCCGGCCTGTCGGAACACATCCAGTCCAATTGTCAACGTGACAATCTGTCCGCCTGTCCACCAGTCCACTTTCCATTCCGTCCAAACAGTCCACATTGTCCACCGGATACCTGGCCCAGTCGCCCACCGTTTGGCCAAGGAGAGGGTGGTTCCGAAGATGTCCGGAAGATGTCCGGAAGATGTCCGGAAGATGTCCGGAAGATGTCCGGGGGGGGCGTTCCTTCTACTGCGTCGCCGCCAGGTTCGAGGATGCGGCAACGTCCTGAGAGATGACGCGGTCCGAAAAACCAAGCTCGTAAAGGGCTTGGAATTGCGCGGCTCCAGAAGTTCTTTCACCTGATCCCAGTGCCACGTATCGTTGCGAGCCTCTCGCTTGGCATAGATCACCTGATTTGCAAGCAAAATGCTGCCTTCGGTATGCAT
>JAFGDC010000570.1 GCA_016932295.1 candidate division CSSED10-310 bacterium | reverse complement strand
TTCGGGCAGGCGGTGTAATACGGCGGATCGCTCAGGTTCAGGATGTCCTCGTCGCTGCCGATGGGAAAGCCTTCGATCTTGCGGAACTCCGGGTCCTGCAGCTTCTTGCGCAGCTCTTCCGTAAAGTGAGTGCGGCGGGCCTCATCGTTCTCGAAGGTCATGCCTAAGCAGGTCACGGGTCCCGAGTTGCGAAGAGAATCCGATGCCTCCTGTCCAAAATCCAACTTCGATTGCTCGCTCATTTTCTGTTTTTCTCCAGTAAGGCTCTACCTTTGTCTGTGGTGCGATAGGTCTGCAAACGGCTGCGTGGCTTGTCAGGGATGGTTCGGACAAGTAGATCATCGTTCAGCAGTCGGTCCAGATAATTGCGCTGGAAGGTCTCCCTATGCTTTATGCCGGTGATCTCTTGAATTTGTGCGCTTTTTTGGGGCTCCAGACAGGCGGATAGCACCTCAATGATCCATGTCTCCACTTGTCCGGTGACTTGTCCGGTGACTTGTCCGGTGACTTGTCCGGTGACTTCCCCAGTTACTACCCCGGTTACTTCCCCCGCCGCTTGCCCGGCGTCCGCCGGATACCTGCCGGTAGCAGTCCTCCCGCCAAACTCAGGTACTTGGATACTGATCCTGAATACATCGCCCTCGATGAGTTCAGGATCAGCGCCACCGTACGCTTTGCTGTACTTCATCATCTTACGCATGCCGGAGCCCAGTTCATCAGCCCGGCCAATCTGGCGGAAGAACCTTGCAATGACCGGATTTTTAGGGAATGGAGTGAAATTTTCAGGGTCAAGACGGCCGAAGCCATGAGGGCGACTGCTGTTTTCGGTGCGGACCTGGCTGTACTCGATGATCAGTCTGGCCGGGAAGGCATTGGTGTACTCACGGTGAATCAGGATGTTGGAGGCGACTTCCCGGAAAATTGCATCACGAAGGCTGATGTTGGTTGTTCCCTCGAGATAGAAAGGATCCGGCAGGTGTTTGGCGACAAACGCCATGATGCGATCATAGCTTTCAACCAGATTGACATCGACAAAATCGCGATCATCATAGCGATCCAGATTGACCTTGCGTAAAATCAGGTCGGTTCTGTGATGCGGAATTGCCGAGAGAAGCGGAGATCGCTTGCCAAGCAAGAGCAGGCCCGCAAGAGTAACGCCGCTTTTTCCTGTTTCCGGATTTGTCTGGTACAGTTGGGCACTCTTGAGCAGATCGAGATCATCCAGGTCTTTCCACGGGTGATGGCTGCTGCGCAGTACGGCGATTCTCCGGCATCTGGCAATCAGTTCCCGATCCAGCTCGTCCAGGCCGGCATAAGGATAGATTTTGTTTTCACTGTAGGTCGCCTGCTTACGCTGGTATATCTGTGCGACCTGCGCCGTATGATCGGTAATATCCAGATCACCGTCTTCATTACGATCATAAATGCGCCCGTTGCAGCGATGCACCTGGGAGCTTTCAGGGACATAGATGCACAATGCCCGCTGCCCCTGCACCATGACTTCCTCAACCGAGAGATAGGTTGGGGGTGATATCTTCTGCGGATTGTTGATCGCGGCCGTAAAGTCTTTGCGTATCTGCGTGACGGCATCGGGATCAATGCCTTGGATACCGCCGTCATCCGTGACTCCGCACAAGATGGTTCCGCCATGACGATTGAGAAAGGCGCAGACGGTCGGTAAGATATCGCGGCCGAGTCTTTTCCGGCACGACTTGAATTCCAGGTCGAGCCCTTCGCCCTGGCTTATCAAGCCGTTCAGGCGCTGCTCATCCATTGCCATCCATGGTGCCTTTCTCCAGCACCAGCCTCACCCTGTTCTGGTCCGTCCCTCTGGTGAGTTGATCGATATAATCGGCGAACCGTTTCTTAATGTCCGCCGGCGGAACGGGTCCCCCGTTGATCCAGAGGGCGGTTTGCAGATCTAGGGTGGTGACGCTTATCTTGGTAAGGCCCGAGAGTACCTCCTTCAAGGCATGTACGAAGCCGTCGTCCAGCGGATCTGGCAGTTCGCGCGCCGCGATGAACGATTCCAATCGGCTGCGATCCTCACTTGCCAGCAGGTTCATGTCCTCCCTGGTGGCGGGGTCCTCCAGGTTGGAGAGCAGCGTCGCGGTCCAGCTATTGATCAAACCATCGAGCTGCGCATCTAGGTGATCGATCATGTTCGCACCCACCCGCATGCCGGTTTCGACGGAGGGCCGGAAGCCACAATGCGGGCAGACGGGCGTTGCGTCCAAGTCCTTTTCGGTCAGAGCGAAACAACTCTGCAGCCCGGCCAGACGGTTGTGGTAGTCGATGAGTTGCTGCCGGGGCATCAGCTCGATGCCTGCGAGCTTGTGCAGAATCCGCAGCCGGCGGCTGTTGAGGAGGCCGGTTTTGCGCCGGTCATCGTTCACGCCCAGGCGGGCCTGGGTGTGCAGGCCGATATACGTGGCGATGTAATCCTTCTTGAGCTTCTTCAACGTGGCTCCGATATTCTGTGATAGGTTCGCCAGGTTGTCCGGATTTGCCTGTTTGAAGGTATTTATTACATCATTTCGAATGGCATTCATGCGATCAGCCCAGTTATGTCCGGCAGGCAGCACCGCCGCGGCAGTGGAAAGCCAGGACGCCGTCGGACCGTGTTCCATGATGAAGCCGCGCAAGGCTTCCAAATCGTTCAAAACGTTTACGGCTTTTTGGTGGGCAATGACTTCAGAGGTGCTGTAGCGGAAGTTCTTCAACTTGCCTGTTGTGGAATAAGCCTGTAGTGATTCGAAGAAATCCTTGGCCTCATCGAGTCCGCCGTCCCGGCCGGCAGGATCGGTGTCAACAAGAAAAGCCAATCCCCAGAAAGATATGCCTTCCCGCATGAACTGCCTGGTCATGACGATGCGCCGGATTATTTTTTCCATTGCCTGTTGCAATTGTTGCACTGGCTGGTCCTTGCCCTGAGTGACGAGCTGGACCATGCCGGGGGGTAAGCCGAGCAGTTCGAACAGCGCCTTGAGCGCGGGTAGGTTCCATTCCTTTGGTTGCTCCAGATGCTTGAAGCGGATAAGGTCATCCAGGCCAGTGGCGGCCAGTTCCTGTAGGCTGGTGGCGTCGAATTTGCGGCCAGGTATGGCGAGCAGGATGTCGCCGGAATGGACCAGCGCAGCCAGGCACACCACAACCAATTCCGGTTCGAGGCGCGCGCCGCCCGGGTTCATGTATTCGATTCCATGGTCCTCATTGATTATTTCGCTGCGGTTCACCACCTGGCCATGGCCCTTGGCTTTGACGGCAGCGAGGATGAACTCGGTGTACTTTGATTTGGCGAGATCGATCCTTTCTCCATCTAGCAGATCCAGGGCATCGAGGACGGCCGTGGCCTGTTTTGTCAGGGGCGAGGGACGAGGGGCGAGGGTCGAGTTGGCAAGATTGGCGATTCCGCGTAAGGCGTCTTGAGCTGCTTGTGCTCTATTGTTCGCTGTAATCAGCACCGAAAAGAACGGATAGTCCTGGGCCTGGTTCGCGAAGTGCGGGGCCAGGCAGATGCCGGAGATAGTGTTCACCAAGTCGCGGAAGTTTATGGTCTCGTGCGGCGCCAATCCTGCCAGATCGCGGATGGAAGTCCCCTTTGCCCAATCGATCATGGGTTTGGCACGACCCTGGTAGGTTACTTCGAAGGCGTCGCTCATGTGCTTTTGCAGCCACTGTACCAGCTTTCTCAGGAAACCGTTGGCTTTCGATTCGTAGATTGCCTTGGCATGACCCGATGAGGTGCCCGCCAGGTCCTGGGCCGCCGCGTATCTTTTCAGCGAGGTCTGGAACTCCTCGTCGATTCCCTTCAGGCGGAAGAATACCTCGTCATCTTCCTTGTCATCCTTGAAACGGGGCGGATCAAAGGGCTGGATAAAAAAGAGATAGAAATCCCGCTGGGGGACCGTGGTGGCGCGTTCATTGGGAGCGCCGAAAAAGAGATAGCCGGCACGGGCGGCTTTGCGTTCCTGCCAGATCAGTTCGTGCTGCCAGATGTGGTAGCCGGTCCGATAGGTGGTGTCCTGGCACTCCATTACCCGCTTGAGCGCCTCGAAGTAATAATGGTCAAGCTGTGACTCACCCATTGTCTGGGTTTTCGTGTCGATGATCGCGTCGAAATCTTCGGTTTTTTTGAGATCGAGATAGTACTGGCGGTTATCTGGATTGAATGAGATGAACTGACCGCTGACTGTCTGGTGGATTTCACGCAGGACGGTTTCAACATGAGTCTGCAGATCCTTGTCCGGTTCATCACCACCCAACTCGGCGATGAGCGGGTCAAAGAGGCAGAGACGGTCACGCAGCTCCTCCGCTGAGACGCCCATGGGGGCATGGACATCTCCGGTGGTGAGGCGATGGACGGATAATGCGTGGATCAAGCGCCGGGCCATGGGTTTGTATTGCTTGCGAGGGAAGGCGTTCTCGATGCGTGATTCCAGGATTTCGCTGCAGTCGATGACCGTGCGGAGTGCAGGAGCGGTGCGGAAGGATGAATTCTGCCTGAACGTGTTCCAGTAACTGTCAAACGCCATCACGCCTGGTTCGTCCCGGGGCACCTCCTTGTCCAGAAGTCGTTTCATGGCAATTGACAGCGTTTTGAGCACCTCGCGTTTTTCCACCACGCTGACTCGCTCGAAGGTATCTATGTAATCCGGATGCACAGGGAAGAGCCGGACGAATTCGTCCATGCGTTCATTGAGATTGCCGTAGTACCTGGCATAGGGCATCAGATGATCACGGATTCTGGCTTGCTGCTCGGCTGTCTTCTTGAGAAGCCTCTCGGCCACCACGAACTTGACATCTTTTCGGGCGATGAGGATCTGTTCAAAGCGGTCCTTCACGCGGCGGATGCTGTCGGTGACAAAGGCAAACCGAGGGCTGTCGAAGATGGCTTCCTGGACACCGGCCATGAAGCGGAAACGAAGATCCTTGCATACCTCGCCGACTTCCCGGAGGAAGTTGAGGTCGAGAATCAGTTCTTGTTCCTTGCGGCTGCGCAGATAGTCGAGCAGTTCATCGACCGCCAACAGCAGACCATGGTCGGGAAACACTTCGCCGAACTTGGCCATCATGTCCTCGAAGGCTCTCTTGTGGTTGGTGATGGTGCCGGCCTCGGGGAAGACATACTTCACACCGAATTTTTCGAGATTCTCCTCCAGCTCGGACACAATAATGTCGCGCAGGGGCATGGTGCTGGAACCGATCTCGACGCGGATGACCTCGAAACGCCCGGCGATCTGAGCGGCGACGGCGCGGACAGCGGAGTGATTCAGATCATCCAACAGTGAATCGTCCGCGGCGATGCTGGTGATCACCGACATCAAGTGAGATTTGCCGGTGCCGTAATTACCGACAACAAGCAAGCCCTTGTTGTCGGCCGGCCGGTCGAATTGCATCTGAGGGATGACAATATTCGTGAGCCGTTCAGCCATTTCATCTGAAATGACATAGGATTGCACCAGATGCCGCGCGGCGGTCGAATCTTCCGCATCACGCAATTGAATAATCGACTCAATCGGGTCGAACTGGATAAGGTCTCCGTACTTCATGTTGACCCTCTCTGAAGGTTGTTCAACGAATCGACTGACGCCGTTCCATCCATGCGCACAATCAGCGCATCGACCGTGTCATAGCTGCGATACTCGGAGTGTCCTGGTTCTGCATATGAAATTTTCCTGCCTGTGGAAGTGCCGTTCCAGGCGGCGACCACGGCGCGTTTTCTCGAGATCCCTTGCAGTAGTCGCAAGGGATCATGCTTGAGATCACTGTCGAACAGGATCTCGATATTATCCAACAATACCGGTGCTGGAGAGCGATCAGCAATCTGATCGAGGAACCCCGGCAGTCGCAGCGATCTCTGTCTGGCGGTCAGTTCGATCAATTCGCCGGAAAGCGTCAGATTGAGATTAATGACGGATATCCCCATGTCCTCCGCCACCTCACGAAGCACGCGGGTTTTACCTGAACCGGACTCTCCGACAAGCAGGACGAGGTGGTAATACAGGTCATCCGCAGCCCGTATTGAGCGTATGATTTTGTCACGAATCGGTTCCGTCATGATCACTCCCAATACATTACCTTACAAAACCTACGCTGATTGATTATCGGAATCAATCGTTTTGTGCCGGAATCATCTGAAGGATATTGTCGGTCCTGTTTCCGGGACAGCGCCTTGTAGTGCTGGTCGATGGCTGAAATATCCAGCTTGGCATCATCGAAACAGAAGCTGGCAAGATGGAGACGGAGGCGCCGGGCGGGTTCGCTGTGAGCCGTTGCGAACGCACTGGTCCTGCCAGCCACAATCCAGGCATTTGCTATCCAGCCGTTACCCTTATGATCCTTCGTCAACAGCTTGAGATACAGACTTCGTCGCGGCTCATCCTTGATAAATCGCGTGATGAGCAGGATGCCCTCTGTTCCATCTGAAAGACGAATTTCCTGCACCTCCTTTTTCTCTACCTTGAACTGGTGGTTGGCTTCCAGACTTTCCAGTATCTGCCCGGCTGCTTGCCTGAGGGTTCCCTCCATCTGCCCCAAGAATTCAATCATGAATCCGATCTGAAGCGGGGAACCTGTTTCATCCATTATCGGTCCGCCGATGCCGTCTCCGTTGAGAAACAGGATGTCGGACGGCATTTTACGCCAACCAGAAGGGATTACGATTGAGAAGCCATCGCCGTGATACGCCTCCCAGTAGTTCTCAGTCTCCTTCGCCTCGTCGGAAGTCCCGCAGGCCAGGAATGCGCAAATCAGCATCGGCATCACCTTCTTCATTCCGTTTCCTCATGCCCAACATCGACTCGCCAGCGGTCCAAGGCGCCGTCTGAAGCAGCGGGTGTCGGGCAGACAAGTTTCTCCTTTTGGCATGATCACTATGTTCGTATCCTCATTTACGACACCAGTGAGGCAACTTTTCACCCCCGATTGCCATGCTCCGGACGAGGAAGCAGGGTTTGCATTGCCTGCGAATACTAA
The DNA here is from genome assembly GCA_016932295.1 of candidate division CSSED10-310 bacterium. The sequence continues at coordinate 2,344 of JAFGDC010000570.1, read as the reverse complement.
GAACAATCTCCCAACGAATCTGATTCTATTCCGTAAAACCGGAATCGAACCGGCCTACCTTCCCGGCAGTTCCGTGCCGCGACTCATGATCTCGATATAGCCCGCGTAGCTGAACAGGCGGTTGCGTTTCTGAGAGGTCAACTCCCTGACGATACCGAGCTGTTCCAGGTGGCCGAGCGCCTTGTTGACCGTGGCCGGGGTGATGCCGGTCTTCTTCACCAATGAGCCCGAGGTGGCGATGGGATGTTCCATCAGCGCCCGGTGGACCTGCAGGGTGGATGCCGCCGCCCGTCCGAGGCCGCTGATCTTGTCGCGGTCCTGGTTCGACAGGTCGAGAAGTTGCTGAGCCGTTTCCAATGCCTGAGTAGCGGTGACGATCACGGCTTCGGCGAAGAAGTCGAGCCAGGCTTCCCAGTCACCGGTCAGACGGACATTGTTGAGCAGCTCGTAGTAATACTGGCGGTGCGTTTTGAAATAGAGACTGAGGTAGAGCAACGGCTCCCGCAGCACCTTCTGCTCGCACAGCAGCAGCGCGAACAGCAGACGTCCCAAACGGCCGTTACCGTCGAGGAACGGGTGGATCGTCTCGAACTGCACATGCGCCAGCGCTGCCTTGAGCAATGCCGGGGTCGGCTCCGGTTGGTCGTGCAGGAAGAGTTCCAGCTTGCTCATGCACTCCAGCACCTCTTCGGCCGGAGGCGGAACGAAGGCCGCGTTGCCCGGCCGGGTGCCCCCGATCCAGTTCTGGCTGCGCCGGAACTCCCCCGGTGTCTGATTGCTGCCCCGACCCTTGGTCAGCAGCACGCCATGGACCTCGCGGAACAAGCGCAGAGACAGTGGCAAGCCTTCCTCCAGCAGTCGCAGGCCATGGTCGAGTGCGGCGACATAGTTGCTGACCTCCCGCACATCATCCAGCGGCACGCCGGGTTCCTGATCCAACTCGAACAACAGCAGGTCGGACAGGGACGACTGCGTCCCCTCGATCATGGAGGAAAGCACCGCCTCCTTGCGAACGTACATATAGAGGAACAGCGAGGTATCCTGCAGCAGAGTCGAAACGCTATCCAACCTCCCGAGCGTCAGTAGCGCCTGGTCGAATTTGCTGCGCAGCTCCGGTGTCCAGTCGATGGGCGGACGCGGTGGCAGCGGTGCAGGCACGAAAGCCTGGGCCTTCTCACCCACCGTCGATATGGTCACGTATCTGCCTGGGATTTCTCGCTTCATCCTGCCTGCCTCGAACCTAAAACAAGAGTGGCTTTTATTTTACCTTAATCACGCTTCCTAAAATAAAGAGTCGGGAATGAAAAATCAAGCGGATTTCACAGATTGGCCGTTTCGATTTCCTCAGACGAGTGTTCGACGCTGCAACGCACATGCGAAAGCGGAAACAAACACAACCACGGCTCCGATTTTTCGGTTGCCGGAAAGCCCCTGGTATCAAATGGTTTCGGGCCGTTTGCCGGGATGGGCGCTCTCCGGGGTCGGGAAGTACTGTTTCAACCCCGCTTCCTTTTCGGGGCCACTTTCGGACCTGCGTTTTCTCTGTCCCACCGAAAAAATTTCTCGAACTCGTCTGGAACGGTCCGTGATGTTCAACCTATTGAAAGTTCGTTGTTTTGATGAGAGGAAGCTTTGGCGGAAACTCGGAAATACGGGAAATCCGGGTGAATATTTTTTGCGGTTTCGAGATGAGTCCGATTTGCGTTTGCTCTCAGACCGGCAGAATCGGAGGGGACGACGACCTACCGCAAATGGTTGGTGAACCATTCGACGGCGACCGGCTGGAAACTGTTGGCGCTTCGTTCAACCTGCTCCAGGCTGAGCACCTGGCGATGACGGGACGGATCAATGCCTTCGGCGACCAGTCGTCGGCACTCTTCGCGCCGTTCGCGGGCCTGTTTGAGGCTCACATCGGGATACACGCCGAGAGAAAGCCGCTTCTCCTTACCGGCGAACCGGTATTTGAACCGCCACCACTTGCCGCCCTTCGGGGCAACCTCAACATACGACCCTTTGCCATCGAACAAGCGCCTGGTCTTCTTACCCGGCTTCGCGGCCCTGACAGCGGTGTTTGTCAGCTTCATGGGGGCACCTCCTTGAGCGCTGTTCGCAGTTGCCCCCAGCTGCCACCGGCAGTCAATGGAATTTTACGGACGTCTCCGGCCGGTGGACACGAAAAAAGCCATCTGTTTCAAGGGCTTTTCGGACTTTCTCGGTAGTCCCGAGATCGAATAGTTATGGAGGACACGGAGCCTTACTGATCCCAGTGCCACGTATCGTTGCGAGCCTCTCGCTTGGCATAGATCACCTGATTTGCAAGCAAAATGCTGCCTTCGGTATGCAT